>JAOUPA010000128.1 GCA_029880105.1 Gammaproteobacteria bacterium | reverse complement strand
CTTCTTAGCGACCTTCTTTTTGGCTACTTTCTTCTTAGCGACCTTCTTTTTCGCTACTTTCTTCTTGGCTACCTTTTTCTTGGGGGCAGCTTTTTTAGCAGCGGGCTTTTTCTTGGCTACTTTCTTTTTAGCCGGTTTTTTGGCCGCTGGTTTTTTGGCAGATTTCTTCTTGGCTGGTTTCTTTTTTGCTGGTTTCTTAGCAGCAGCTACAGGTGCTTCAGCAACAGTTTGTACTTGTTGCTCAGTTGTGTCATTGGACATAGTTGATACCCTCAGGTTTCAGTTAAATGGCAGCAATAACATAGCACAAATATTTTTATTCACATATTATTTTTATCAATCATTTTTTACTTAAATTTTTCATCAGAAAAAATCAACTCGGCAAAAAGTGGCGTGTGATCAGACATGCGCCGCCAGGGTTGTCCACTCAGGTTATTGCACTGCTGTATTTTGAAACCGCGATAGTAAATCCTATCCATTGATAGCATTGGCAACCACGCAGGGAAGGTGCGGGCGTGAGCACCATAGGTGCTTTTGAATACTTCTTTAAGACCGAGGTCTTCACGCAAATGTCGCTCGGCATTCCCGCGCCAGTCGTTGAAGTCACCGGCGATAATCAGGGGCTCATCGGCTGGGATATGTGAATTAATGCGTCGTGCCAGTGTTACCAGCTGGTTTTCGCGTTCGCGTTCGAACAGGCCAAGGTGGATACAGATGATATGAATTTTTGTTTTACTATCAGGTATCAGTATTGTGCCATGCAACAGGCTACGACTGGCCTTCTTCATGATCGAGACATCGATGTTCTCCCATTCAATAAACGGGTACTTGCTGAGTATGGCGTTGCCGTGGTGCCCAGCTTTATAGATCGCATTTTTGCCATAGGCGTGGTGCTGCCAGACTTCATCGGCAAGGAACTCAAACTGGTTATTGGTTGGCCAGTCGTCAAAGCGACCATTGGAGATGGGTTTTTCGCCGTGAATCTCCTGCAGAAAAACGATGTCGGCATTAATCTGGCGTAATGAGTCCCGAATATCGTGTAGCACAAAGCGGCGGTTACCCATGCTAAATCCCTTGTGGATGTTATAGGTGAGTACTTTGATTGAGGTTTCGGACATAGGCTTTATTAAACAGGTTTACCATTTACACCTTTGGGTTATACACTGTACACAGGTACTTTGAGGTACATTGTGAGCATTGAATTACTACAACTCCTTTTGTTGATTATAATCGCAAACGGTTCACCAATAATCATGCGTGCGCTGTTAAAAACGCGTTTTAATACAGCAATTGATTTCAATCATAAACTGCCTGATGGCCAGCCTGTCTTCGGTGAATCAAAAACCTGGCGAGGTCTTATAGCGGCCTGTTTTTTCACCACGATAGCAGCTGTCCTGCTTGGCTACAATGCCGAAACTGGGCTATGGGTGGCTATTTATGCGATTCTTGGCGATCTGATATCCAGCTTTATCAAACGTCGCCTACACCGTCCTGTCAGTAGTATGGCAATGTTGCTAGACCAGGTACCTGAATCGTTATTTCCCGCATTGATGCTGGCAGAGACATTCATGCTTGATCTTTCAGCAGTCATGGAACTTGTCTTGATTTTTATCATCACAGAGCTAATGCTTTCTCATGTACTCTATAAATGGGGTATACGCAAACAGCCTTATTAGGGGTGGGTGCGAATAAAATGATTAGCCAGAAAAAAGAAGATATCTACAATCTTCCCAATGCCGTCAGCCTGCTGCGGATACTGATGGCACCGGTTCTGCTTTATTTTGCCTTTATGCAACAGCCGTACTGGTATCTCATTGCACTCATATTCGCCGAGTTCACCGATGTGCTCGACGGTTTTCTTGCCCGGCAGCTCAACCAGATCACTAAAATGGGCTCACATCTCGATAGTTTGGGTGATTTTGTTATCTACAGCACCATGGCGATTTGCGCGTGGATTCTTTGGCCGGAGATTCTGCAACGCGAGATGCCATATTTCATCATCATCGTACTCAGCTTTACACTACCCACGTTGATTGGTTATATCAAGTTTCAGCAGTTCACCAGTTACCACACATGGAGCGTAAAGCTGGCTGTACTGGTGACGGTAATCGGTTACATCCTGCTATTTACCGAATGGTTCAACTGGCCGTTTAGAGTCGCGGCCTTCTTCTGCCTGTATGCCGCTATCGAAGAAATTGCGCTGACCATGCTATTTCACCATGAACATGTCGATGTGCGCTCAATCTGGGGGGCATTAAGACGTAAACGTGAACAACGCAGGGGCAGGATAACTACCGATGATTAAACGTTATCGAAAAAAACTGCTGATTGTTGCACTGCTGATCTCTACTGGCTTCCTGCTTGATTTCTACGGCCTGCTCGAACCTGAAATGTTACTTGGCATCGCCCGTGGTTATGCCGAGCACTGGTGGCTGGTCATCGTGCTGATTTTGCTACAGGCGGTGATGTTTACCTTTGCGCTCGCCGGTTCACTGTTTCTGTGGGTAGCGGCACCGTTATACCAACCAGCAATGGCCGCATTCATTCTCGCCGCAGGCGCGACACTCGGTGGTATTGGTGCTTACTGGTTTTCACAAAAGCTCACCGATGACTGGATTGCAAGAATCGAAAATTCTCATGCCTATAAGCTGTTGCACAAGCAGGATAATTTTTTTGCCCTGTTTGCGCTGCGTGTATTTCCCGCATTTCCGCATTCGCTGGTCAATTACAGCTCGGGTATCCTCAGGGTCAAACTCAGTCACTTCATATTAGCGGCCTTTCTGGGTGTGGGAATCAAATCATATATTTACGCTAGTGTCATTTATAACGCGGCCAGCTCGGCTTCGCTGGATGAGTTAATGAATATTTCAACCTACGGGCCCTTATTGCTGTTATCGGCCCTGTCACTGGCAGGGTTGATAATTAGACACTGGATATCAAGCAGAAAAGAGGCATGAGCACCCAGATTTCATTCACTTTGACTATGGACATATAACAGGACTTTGTTGGTAGTATTTATTTAGACAGGCTTTACAAGCAGAGTATCTGCGGAGGTAGTGGCTATGACACCCGAACCAAATAAACGTCATTTTTCCCGTATTTCATTTCGTGAACCCATCAGGATTATTAGCCATGGTGGTAACAGCTGGTGGACGTGCTCGCTGCTTGATATCAGTTTGCATGGCGCACTAACTTCAATGCCCGAGCACTGGCGACCGCATATCGGTGACGATTTCAAGCTTGAGCTACAGTTAGGCAGGGATCAGGACGAGGATCTGCTTCTTAAAATGAACGTCAGGGTCTCTCATATTGACAAGGACCATGTCGGCTTTGAGATAGAAGACATGGACCTGAACACCGCCGATCATTTACGTCGGCTGGTTGAGCTCAATCTTGGTGACGAAGAAATCCTGCAACGCAATATCGAGGAGCTAATCAGGCAGAACAGTGCGAGACAGCATAGCCGGGCATAGACGCTGCACGCCTAACGATTAGATACCAAAGGCATCGACCATCCAGCTGGCGCCATCGAGTCTGGCCTCGGGGTGCAGATGTTCGACATACTCCACGATGTCATTAACGCGATAAAAAGGCACATCGACCATCAGCAGTATTTCTCCGTGGGCAAGTGCGCTGGTGAATTCGGTTAGATGGTCGTGCGGTACGGATTCGATAAATATTTTGCCAGCAAAATACGCCGCCAACATTAATGCAAACATTATTCCTGACCAGAACCATTCGGCCGTAAACAGGCTGGCAACGAATAACACAAGCGCGGTCGAGAATACCAGCAGGTTTATTTTCCATAGAACCTGTTCGATATGAAATGCGGTATCGTTCATCTGCAGCGGGGTGGCGGGTGGTAAATTCATCAGTTCGACGCCCTTGGCTATGGCATGGATAAATGTCCTGGGGATTCGTCGATTGACCAGATGATTAACAGCCAGCTCTGCATGCGCTTCGTCAGGAAATAGAAAATAGAGTCTTCTTAACATAGCAATCCTCACTCATAGAGACGGTCCGAATAACCATCCCTGTGAGCCGAACCTGACAAAAAGTTCAAAAACATAAACACCAGACTAAAGTTTACTGATTAGCTGGAATTTTTTTGCATGCTGGGGTAGTGGTTTTTTATCCTTAGTATTTCTGTTAATTAATCAGTGTCTAAAGTGAGATATAAAACTTCAGGCTAGAATAGGGCAATGAGAACTAACGGTCTCTAAATGAGGTTAACGTTCAATGGTATAGAGAAAATCCGCACCCTGATTTTCTCCGCTCTCACCCTTGAGCGTCCACTTGTCTGAAATTTTATAACGTACATTGAGTGTATTGACTGTTTCAATCAGGCCAACACCGTAACTGACATAAAGCCGTGGCGAGAGATAACGACCAATGACCAGTGAGGCCTGATCGCCGGTGTCGCTACTTTCGATTCGCATTTCATCCAGGCCAAAGCGATCACCCAGCGTGCGCGCGACATAATCACCACTGGCCAGACTCATGGCCATGGCGGCCCTGGCCATCATCGCGCCTTCTTCACCACTGGCATTTTCAATGGGTGCACCAAGCAGGATGTAGGCGAGCACATCTGTCTGACCCATAACAGGTATTGAAAACAGTTCTACCTGTGGTTTATTAAGACTACCCCTTACCAGTAGCCCGGCGGTGATATCACCAACGTGCCGCACCGCTCGAAGATCCAGGCCGGGATTAGTAACGGGACCACCGGTATACAGCAGACGTCCATGTTCAACATCCAGTCGTTGGCCGTAGGCTGAGTAGCGACCTTCAGGCACACTGATTTCACCGACGGCACTGGTAGGAATACCTGGTTTATCCATGAGTTCAAGGCTACCGGCAAATCGGCCTTCAAAACCAAAACCGTAAAAATTAACTCTTTCGCCCAGCGTCAGGCGTACCTTGCTAGTAATCAACCATTTGTCGTCAGCCAATTGCTGATCACCAACAATAACGGCATCGGCGCTGGTACGTTTAGCGGTGGTCACATCTTTCGGCTGTAATTTGGCATAGGGGATATGTACTGAACCGCTGACATCTATCTGGCGTTTCTGTATCTTGACTTTAAGGTCGGGGGATACCAGCAGGCGTGCCTCAGGAATTTGCGATGCCTCAATCGAGTCACCCTTGATGGTTAACGATGATGGCCAGCCGGCGACACTGTTCAACTGTGTGCCACCATCAATGTCCAGCCGTCCTTCACCGGAATAGGCATCCAGGTGAAAATTAATTTTATCCAGCCCCATACTCAAGGCGTTGAAATTAATCTGAGTGATGTTCAGACCTAGCCTGGGTATACGCAATTCACCGTTACTAAGTTTGGCCTGTCCTTTTATTTCAGGTTGAGTCATTGTGCCTGCAACTTTCAGGTCAAGCGACAGCTCG
>JAOUPA010000127.1 GCA_029880105.1 Gammaproteobacteria bacterium | reverse complement strand
AAATGAAATCTCCTCGGCTTTATGTAGTGCTAATGGTCGGCATGAGTGCCCGAAAGGTATGAAGTTGACCCACGATCCACTGGAAATTGATTTTTTAGAATCCATTGGCTTGACGCCTTTCCTGAGTCGATATTCGCCTGAAGAACACCAGTGGTTGTTTCAGGATGTGAAGTCTAATGAGGGCAGTATCGCTGTACTACCCTTCATTCGTCGGGGACAGCTGATTGGTTGTCTGGCCCTGTTCGGTAGGGATACTTCGCGATATCAATCTGGTGCGGCGACCGAATTCCTTCAGCGGCTTGCGGCGGTGACCGCTATCTGTGTTGAAAACTGCCTGAATTATGAACGCCTCAGGCGGCTCAGTTTGACAGATGCCCTGACCGGGCTGGCCAATCGCCGAGAGCTGGAAAAATGGATGAATATCGAGATTAGCCGGGCACTGCGTGATGTGCTGCCATTGAGCTGCCTGTATCTGGATGTCGATTTTTTCAAGAAGGTGAATGATAGCTATGGCCACGATATCGGAGATCTGGTTTTACAGAAGGTCGCCAATGTCATGCTACAAACGGTGCGTACAGGGGATATTCTGGCGCGAATCGGTGGCGAAGAATTTGTGGTTATCTTGCCGGGCATAACCGGCCTGATTGCGATTGAAACAGCGGAGCGCGTTCGCTGTGCAGTAGCTAGTGCCCTTATTGATATTGAAGGCCAGAAGCCTCTGAAGGTGACCATTTCAATCGGTCTGGCCAGTTTTATTCCCAGGGCGGGGAGTATTGGTGATAGCGGTGAAATAGCCGAACAACTGCTGTTGCGTGCTGATCAGGCCTTATTGAGCGCCAAGGAGCAGGGGCGTAATCGAGTTGTTGTTGCGGATTAACTATTAAACAGCGTTAGCGACATCGTGCTCATGATAAAAAGTAACGCGGTTCCTGCCGTTCTTTTTTGACTGGTAAACGGCGTGGTCGGCATCCTTGTAGAGCAGGTCAAAATCTTCTCCGTGTTTTTCTGACAGGCTGGCTACACCAATACTGGCAGTTACCATTAAACTTGCTGGTTTACGGAGTTCTATCATTGAACGAATTTCTTCAGCCCTTTCCAGCGCAGCCTCGCCTGAGTGATAAGGCAGCATAATAGCAAATTCCTCGCCGCCGATACGAGCGACAAAATCGCCTCGATTGGATGTACCCATAAGTAGTTCACCAATATTGCTTAGTACCTGATCACCGATGGTGTGTCCGTGCTTGTCGTTGATTTCCTTGAAATGGTCCAGATCAAGGATCAGCATGGATAAGGCGGACTTAAATTTGATTGCATCGTGGATATATTTAGGTGCGATCTCAGCCAGGCTATGCCGATTGTGGCAGGTGGTGAGCTGGTCTTTCATCGCCATATCGAATAGTGATTTCTGTTGTTCACGAACCTGGTCTAGCAGGCGTTTGCTGGTGATCAGGTTGTTGACGCGTGCGGCCAGTTCTTCTTCGATGGGTGGCTTGGTTACATAGTCATTGATGCCGGCATGGTAGAGCTCTATTCTTCTTTGTGGGTCATCGTGGCCAGTCATGGCGAGAATAGGTAACTCAGATATCTTTGAGCGGTGTGCGCGTATCATCCTGACCAGGGATATGCCGCTCATCGGGCCATCAAGCATGACATCTGTAATGACCAGGTCATAGTCATCATTGAGGATTGATTCCAGTGCTGCTTCGGCATTGGTGAAATGAGTGACATTCAGGTTGATTTTTTCCAGATAGCGGATAACGACATGCGCAACCGAACGGCTGTCTTCGATATAAATAACCCGGCCACCTTCAATATTGATCTTGGTCGCGCCTTCAATGTAGTAGCGCAGACTTTCACGCAGATAGGCAAAATTGGTTTTGGGGTAGATATCGGTAATGCCCGCGCTGTGGGCATTCTTCATCAGGGCTTCATTGGGCTCAGAAGTGAGTAGAATAATCGGGCATGATCCCTGTCTTTCGCTACAGCACCTGGCGAAATCCATACCGCTTTCATCGAAAATATGCTGGCCAGCGAGGATCAGGTTGTAATTTTCATGCTCGATTTTTTCCTTGCCCTCGGCGCCCGTGCGGACACAATCGACTTCACAGCCGAGTTCCTCGAGAAGCTCGGTGAGCATCTTCTGGAATAAACGACTATGTTCTAGGACCAGTACTTTCATTGATTAAGGATATCTTCGTTAAATCAAGGTGCTCTTACAATAAGCACAAGTGACATCCCTGTAATGGAATTATAGAGAAACCACAGTGAAACACCGTTAATTAAGGATACGCGGTAGTTTCCTGCTGATCACTGACAGTTTTTTGACTGCCTAATTACAAAATACTCCATTTATCAGCACTAAAGCAACAGGTCGTTATTTGACGCGCATGCCGGGTTCAGCGCCTTGATCTGGATTAAGAATAAATAGATCTTTGCCGCCGGGGCCGGCTGCCAGCACCATGCCTTCAGACATGCCAAAGCGCATTTTGCGTGGAGCCAGGTTGGCAACTATCACGGTCAGTTTACCTTCGAGGTCCTCAGGGGCATAGGCCGACTTGATACCGGCAAACACGTTTCTGTTCTGACCGCCGATATCCAGCGTCAGCTGCAATAATTTATCGGCACCTTCGACATGTTCCGCCTTGACGATTTTGGCGATACGCAAATCGACCCTGGCAAAATCATCGTACTGGATTTCGGCTGAGATCGGGTCATCAGCCAGTGGGCCGGTTACTGTTTCGGCGACTTGCATATTGTCTTTAGAATCTTCGGTCATGGCATCGATCTGTTCCTGTTCAATTCGTGTGATTAGTGGTTTGAACGGGTTAATGGTGTGGTTCAGCAATGGCTGATCCCGGTTGCTCCAGAGAAATTCGGTATTGAGGAAGGTCTCTGAGTTTCCTGCGGTTTCAGGCAGAATAGGTTTCAGATACGTCATTAACAGGCGGAACATGTTCAGGCCCTGTGTACAGATTTTCTGTACATTGTCTCCCTGGCCTTCTTCTTTAGCCAGTACCCAGGGTTTCTTATCATCGATGTAGACATTGGCCTTATCCGCCAGCGCCATGATCTCGCGCACCGCCTTGCTGAACTCACGCTTTTCAAAGTGCTCTGCAATGGCATCACCCGCGCTAACCATGTTCTGGTACAGGTCAGGCTCTGGCAATTCGGCGGCCAATTGGTTGTCGAATTTTTTGGCGATAAAACCGGCGCAGCGGCTGGCAATGTTGACCACCTTGCCGACCAGATCAGAATTGACGCGCTGCATAAAGTCTTCCAGATTCAGGTCGATATCATCGACACCATCGGAGAGTTTGGCGGCGTAGTAGTAGCGCAGGTATTCCGGTTTCAAGTGGTCGAGATAAGTACGCGCCTTGATAAAGGTGCCGCGTGACTTCGACATCTTCTGGCCGTTGACGGTGAGGAAACCGTGGCAGAAAACTGCGGTTGGTTTGCGGTAGCCGCTGCCTTCGAGTACGGCAGGCCAGAACAGGGTATGGAAGCGGGCGATATCTTTACCGATAAAATGGTAGACCTCGTTAGTGCTGTCCTTGCCCCAGTATGCTTCGAAGGAAAGGCCGGTCTTGTCGCACAGGTTTTTGAAACTGGCCATGTAGCCCATCGGTGCATCCATCCAGACATAGAAATATTTACCCGGTGCATCGGGAATTTCAAAGCCCCAGTAAGGCGCGTTGCGGGAGATGTCCCAGTCCTGCAGTCCTTCTTCCAGCCATTCGTTGAGTTTGTGGGCAATTTCGCTCTGCACGTGGCTTTCGTCAGCCAACCATGCCTTCAGCATGTCAGCGAAATCGCTGAGTTTGAAGAAATATTGTTCAGAATCTTTTTCGATGGGTGTGGCACCGCTCACCGCTGAAATCGGGTTCTTCAGCTCGGTAGGTGCATAGGTGGCACCACAGGCCTCACAGTTATCGCCGTACTGATCCTCGGCGCCGCACTTGGGGCAGGTGCCCTTGATAAAACGATCCGGCAGGAACATTTCTGCTTCCGGGTCGTAGGCCTGCTTGATCGTTTCGGTGCGAATGTGGCCGGCGTCACGCAGCTTCAGGTAAATGTCACTGGCAATAGTCCTGTTTTCTTCCGAATGCGTGGTGAAGTAGTTGTCAAAACCGATCAGGAAATCCGCAAAATCGGTCTCGTGGTCTTTCTGGGTTGCTGCGATCAGTTCTTCCGGGGTGATGCCGTCCTGGCGTGCGCGCAGCATGATTGGTGTGCCGTGGGCATCGTCGGCGCAGACGTAATAACAGCGCTGGCCGCGCAAACGCTGAAAACGTGCCCAGATATCGGTCTGGATATATTCGACCAGGTGTCCCAGGTGGATTGGGCCATTGGCATAGGGCAGGGCACTGGTGATCAGGATATGGCGTTTGTCGGTCATTGCTATCAGTTCTGTAAAATTAGGGCTAAAGTGCAGGGGCGCATAACATAGCATGTATGGCGGTTTTGATCACCTAAAAAGCTGATACCTAAGGCAAATGTGGGGTTAAAATAAAATTCCAGTGGTGTAGAATATCGCCTCTTTCTAATATGCTACGTTTTTTGTGGCGAAATCTAATGTTGTGGAGATTACACGCATGAGTGTGACACAGGAACAAGTTGAATCAGCGATCAAACAATACATCGATCCCTATCTTGAAAAAGATCTGGTTACAGCCGGTGCTATCAAAAATATCAGTATCGACGGTGATAAGGTCAGCGTAAAAATTGTACTGGGCTTCCCTGCTTTTGGTTATGTCGACAAGCTGGCCAGTGAGTTAAAGAACAAAATTGAAGCCATTGATGGCGTTGCTTCAGCCGAGTTTGAGATTCGCTCGGAGATTGTCAGCCATACCGTACAGGGTGGCATGAATCCCCTGGAAGGCATCAAGAATGTGATTGCTGTCGCTTCGGGTAAAGGTGGTGTTGGTAAATCTACCACGGCTGTGAATCTGGCACTGGCACTGCAGGTTGAAGGTGCCAAGGTTGGTATTCTGGATGCGGACATCTACGGTCCTAGTATCCCTCGTATGTTAGGTATTACCGGTAAGCCTGAGTCGATCGATGGCAAATCACTCGAGCCAATGGGTGGCCATGGTATTCAGGCAATGTCGATCGGTTTTATGATCGACGAAGAGACGCCAATGATCTGGCGTGGTCCGATGGTGACACAGGCGCTGGAACAGTTGTTGCGTGATACCAAGTGGAAAAATCTTGATTACCTGATCATCGACCTGCCACCCGGTACTGGTGATGTACAACTGACACTGGCGCAGAAAGTACCCGTTAGTGGTTCGGTTATCGTGACTACACCACAGGACATCGCACTGCTGGATGCGCGCAAGGGCCTGAAGATGTTCGAGAAGGTGGAAGTACCTGTGCTCGGTATCGTTGAGAACATGAGTATTCACATCTGTTCGAAGTGCGGTAATGCTGAACACATCTTCGGTCAGGGTGGCGGTGAGAAAAT
>JAOUPA010000126.1 GCA_029880105.1 Gammaproteobacteria bacterium | reverse complement strand
AGATAAACGACCTTTGCGTTCTCTCCAGCCTGCTGCCTGGCTGCGATAATCGCATCGGCCAATGGCTGAACCTTCATCAGCATACCGGGACCACCACCATAAGGCCGGTCATCAACCGTACGGTGTTTATCCTGCGTATAATCTCTCGGGTTCCAGCAAGTCAGCTCGATAATACCGCGCTTGATGGCCCGCCCCAAAACGCCGAATTCGCACATCTGCTCGACCATTTCAGGAAACAGGGTAATGACATGAAAATGCATGATCGTACCCCGTCAATATCTCTAAAAATCCTCATCCCAATCGACTAAGATAACGCCCTGCTCCAGATCAACCTCAAGCACCGCGTGTCCTAATGTCCATGGAATTAGACGCTCCTGCGTCCCCTCTTTAACAACCAGCACATCATTTGCGCCAGTTTCAAACAAACTCTCTACCACACCCAGCTCAGTCCCCTGCTGGTTTACTACGCGCAAACCAATCAGGTCACGCCAGTAATATTCATCCTGTTTCAGTGATTTCAGCTGATCTGGGCTAATCGCAATACGCGCCCCAACCAGTTGCATCGCTGTATCCCTGTCGCTGTAACCTTCAAGTTTGGCGATAATCGTTTTTGCCTGAGGGCGACCTGCGTCCACCTTAACTTCACGCCAGCGTCCCGCGTTAATATTGGGATGCTGCAGAAACCAGGGATTATATTTTGTAATTCCTTCTCTCGGTTCGGTCTCTGAAAACACCTTGACCCAGCCATTCACTCCGTGAACACCACTTATTTTGCCAACTATGATTTTCTCATCTTTATCCGACATAAGTCAGAAAATACCTGGAAAATCAAGCAGCTGTATTTTTGCGAGCCTCTTTCAGCAGACTGGCGACGCGATCAGAAGACTGTGCACCAACACCTGCCCAGTGATCAACACGAGCAAGATCAACCACCAAACGCTCTTCACCGCCACGCGCATTAGGGTTAAAAAAGCCCAAACGCTCGATGTAACGACCATCGCGTGAACAACGAGAGTCTTTGACGTCAAAATGATAGAACGGTTTCTTCTTGCTACCGCCTCTGGATAAACGAATCGTTACCATAGTAAATCTCTATAAATTCAGTTAAAAGGCCTAGACACAAACACCAGCCCTCAGCGAGGCGCGTATTCTACGTTATTTTTCAGGAATATGAAACGCCTATATGTGCAAAAAATAGTCATCACCTATTGACGCTATCTGTCTGATTTTTAACACACCAAACCCTGATCTAGCCGCCAGATACCAGAAACACCCTATCCTACCATCAAATAGTCCACACCACTGCGGTAACCCCTGCGTTCCAGGTCATCGGAAATTAACTCCCTGGCGCCATGGTTACTGACATAACTCAGCACAAACGGCTTTTCCTGTTGTTCAGACCAGGGCCCCTGTAACCAGTGTGGCGCCACAACAGGCGCGCCCTCATAGACCCTGCCCATTTTACCAGGATCGACATCAATCCAGGCATGCGGCAAGTACCCATGACCAATAAGATGCGCTATGCGCCTGCGTGTCGCCCGCCCAGCACCCCAATATACCAGCGGTCGCCCACGCTTTAAGCGTGGGTCAACCGCCAGATAAGCCGCACGAACCCGATCAAATGCCAAACGAGAATACCGCTCATCGGTACGTGTCAGGCGATCCATGCTGTCTCGCCAGTGCAGCAACACCTCAGGTAGCTTGGCCATCTGGTGGCCATGTTGATGCAACCTCAGTAGCAATTCATAGTCTTCAGGGAAATCACCATCGCGGTAACCACCCACACCTAGAACCACATCACGCCGAAAACAGATCGACGGATTGGCAATCGGCAGCTCGACATAAATATTGTCGGCAATCTGCTGTGGCGTGATGCATGCATTTTGCCAGCGAATATACTCAGTAAAGCCATCCTGGATGATCTCTTCCGGAAATAACCGCACGCAGCTGCCAACGAGGTCGATATCTGGATTCGCCCGCAAATATTCATACTGCTTCGCCAACCGCTCGGGCAGCATAATATCATCGGCATCCATGCGAGCGCAGAATGGAGTGGAACAATGATCAAGTGCATGGTTCATTGCACCTACCACACCCAGATGTTCCACATGCAATAACTCAATACGTTGATCACGCTTGATATAGCCACGCACAATTTCGCAGGAATTATCAGTGCTGCCGTCATCAACAGCAATCAATATAAAATCTTTAAAGGTTTGAGCCAGAATGGAATCGAGGGTCTCTGCCAGTGTGGGCGCAGCATTATAGAAAGGAAGCAGGACGGCGAGTGACGGAGACATAGGCACCAAGTTTACATTTTTATAATTCACCTCCTATCTTAACCAACCCATATAACAAAATTCAGGAAAATATTTTGTGAACCATGCTCAATATGTAGTAGCATCTAGCGATAAAATTCATAATATCGATATTAGTAAACGACCTCGACACTAATTATCACTCAGGAGCTGATGGATGCACGCTTATCAGGTTACGATACTAAAGGCAAAAAGACTTTGCCTGCTACCCCCATTATTAATAACCAGTATTGGCATCGTCAGCGCCGTTGTGCCTGCTTATTTCATTACATCAGATACCATTAACAGTGGCGGCAATATTGTTTCTTCAACCAATTATTTAACTCACTATAGTCTAGGGCAACTGACAGGCGGTAGATTTAGCAGCACCAATTATCAAATGCAAACAAATAGCCTGTCATTTCCTGATATCGATGGCGATGGAATTCTCAATAATGTAGACAATTGCTATCTGGTCAGCAACATGAACCAAATCAACACCGATGGTGACACACTTGGTGATATATGTGATCTCGATGACGATAACGATGGCCTGAGTGATATAGTGGAGGCCAGCCTGGGCACCAATCCTTTATTAGCGGACACCGATGGCGATGGGCTAAACGATGGCGTAGACCCTAACCCACTCGTATTTAATGGTAATGGTGATCTTGCACCCTATGGTGCACCCGATGGCGTAATTAATATCGCCGACCTAGTGATCGCTCGACAGATCGTATTGGGCACCATCACACCGACTGCTCAGGATATCGTTCACCTGGACCTCTATCCTGATGGCGTCATCGATATGTCTGATCTTTTGTTGCTTGAGCGAGTGGTTTTACAGTCCCCACTATAGGCGATTAAAAACCCAACTTTGTTGCACATCTTCTACCTCCATTAGCAAAAAAGCAGCGCAAAAACATATCCTGCACTGCTTTTATAAGGTGTAAAAAAGTAAGAATGGAGTTTAGAACCAAGATACCGCAACCCTGCCTAACTGAACAAAATTACGCCCCCTTATTTAAATAGCTCTAGTCACTACTGTTCAAAGCAATATATAGGATTTGGATTAGTACACCCTAAATAGCTACCACTCATCCAGCTCCACCCGGTTGTCGAGGTCGTAACACCTGTAATGCCTGATCCCGCAGGATTAAGGCAATTATTGGCATCTGCTAAACCAGTCGCTAATGTTCTTGTTGCAACCATAGCGCTTCCTTTATTAACACCATTCTCATCGATGCTTATCGTTGCTGCAATTGAACCATCAGTCAAATCGGCCAGACTAGTGGCGACTACAACACCATCTAAACGCTCCCAGGGTCCGCCATTGGCGGGCAGGCGGTCCTTAGCATTGATGCTATTAACTGGGTCTGAATACCAGGCAACAAAACTGCCCGGTAAACCGGCAGCGGTGGCAGCAGCAGCACAAAATGCATCAGCCTCGGCCACAGACAGAAGGCCTGCACCATTTATCGAACTACTAGTAACAAATGCCAGCTTACCATGGAAGGTTATAGCACCTGTCGCGACCTCAGCATTAGGATTGGTTACGGTTATGGCTGTAGACCCCGGAGCCTGAGCAGCACCCACAGTGATATCAAAACCTGTAGTAGTCAAATTCTGTGGTACTGGATTCTCTGTACCTACCTGCACCGTTAAGCCTGCGAGAAAATTATTGCCTGTTACTGCCACCGGAAGAGGGACACCTGCCGAACCTGAAGTAGTCGTATATATAACAGGCGTTACCAGATTAACACCCGTACCATTAGCCAGTTCCTGATCATCTGTAAACCCATCATTGTCATTGTCCGGGTCAATGAAATTGGCCAGCCCATCACCATCGGTATCAATAACGCCTTCCAGCGGGTCATTATTAGGCAGGCTCTGTCCATCAAAATCTGCATGCTGAAATAACTGCTGGATAAACGCCCCTGAAATGCCCGCTACATTGTTTGCCTCTTCGGCATTCAGCGCATAAGGTACAGCCAGCAATCGCTGCCGTGGTGATAAAATCTCACCCCCAACACTAACTTCAAGATAAACAGCTCCGCCACTTAATATGCCCGTTGATAATGGCGTCACGCTGCCCAAAGCAACGCTATACATTCCATCGGTGACTGGTACACCTACCTGGCTCTCCGACCAGAGCTGCGCACCACCAGTGGCTGCATCAAAAAGCGTAAAATTGAAATTTACGCTGCCATTGACTGCCTGGCTGGCACTATTTAGTAAAACACCCTGAAAATTAACCTGCCCAGGAACGCCGCAGAAAGCAGCAACAGGAAACAGTAATGCGACAATCACTAAAAATTTAGACACTACATTCATCCATTTTCTCCTGTCCTAAATGACTATCATTAGCAACGCAAAGCATAAAACCCTGATTATTATAAATATAAACTCAGCGACACCACAACTTAACTACTTCCGAAGATTACATTATATTTAGTAGAATTAGTATAAAATCTGATAATAGTCGCCATGTACGTATAATTAAGCAGGAATAATTAATCCTGAAGATTAAAATAACGGATTAAGAGGAATTTAATTATGAGGATACTGAATACACTTTTAGCTCTAATGCTAATCAACCTTTCAGGTTGTGCCGGCTATCAGACCTTTAACCATCTGGCTCGTTCAAATGATACCGTGACTGTAGCTGCGGGTAGAATGGAGACCTTCTCACGCAATACGCTCAGAGTGACCATTACAGACAATAACGGCACAGGAACACAGACCATTTATCAACCTGGCGATCCCAACATACGCGCCGTCATCAATATGTACCCTGATCCTGTATCAAACATCGTTTCAGCACGTGAAACGCGTGTATCCAATCCCACCGTCTGGGTCACTAACGCCGATCTGATTAACCTCAACTACACTGGCGGTGATAATGACTGGTGGCAGACCATCGTATTCGTAAACCTACCCGGCAATATGGCAACAGATCAGGATGCCACGATCCTGATGGAGTCTATTGACCCGGTAACTACCCAGGTAGTTGAGAGCGCCACCTCAACGGTCAGGATAGTACCCGGCCTTGGCGAGGCTTTTCCATTTACGGCTAAATATCCGTGGGGCGCACCTTTTAACTTAACCTCTAGCGACCTGAAAGCACTGGAAAGATCGAGTCACTACCAAATTGATTTTTCTGGCACTG
>JAOUPA010000125.1 GCA_029880105.1 Gammaproteobacteria bacterium | reverse complement strand
CCTTTTTTTACACGCTCTCCCTCAGAGCGGACAGCCATGTTTTCAATCCAGCCTTCTGTACGCAGGTGAATATGACTAACCCTGGATTCATCAAAATCAACATAACCCACAGTATCAATACCACGCCACAATCCTGATATCTCAGCCTTGGCCGTCCTAACACCGAGATTCTGTACCACCTCGGGGGAAATAGTAATAACATCACCACCAGATTCATCCGCATAAATCGGCACAAGATCCATACCCATCGGCGATTTCCCTGGCTCATCTCTTCGATAATTCGGATCCATCGGAGCAACCCAATACAGGATTTCTTTTTCTTCTGCAAAAACAGGAGCACCTATTAACATCTGCGACAAAAAAACCATGACACTTATTGCAAACATTTTTTTCATCTTTCATCTCCCGTTACATACAACAGCTGCGCCATTGCCAGCGCATAATCAACACGTACACGCAAATCGGACAAGCGAACATCCAGCTCAGTAATGTGCGCCCGCATTAAATTATTAAATTCACCAACACCACTTTGATAGGCCTTTAATGCGGCCTTTGAATTACTTTCTGCAGATTTAATTAAATCGGTCTGGTACTTATTTCGTCTTTGCTCAAGTTTCGCTAATTTGACACGGTTAATTTCATAGGTCTGCTTTAGTTTTCGTAACTGATCATCACGCTGTAGCTTTACTGCCAGCATCTTCTCTTCACTGGCAGCCACTCTTTTGTCCTGTCGTTTTTCAGCAAATAATGGCACATCGAACGTAACCAGCGCAGCCATCATATCCACACGCTCACTACCATCAGCGTTTTCGCCGAAACGCTTTCTATATTCCAGTCCCAACTCCCAGCCAGCACTGTATTGCTCGTTGGCTATTGCCACATCCTGCCTGCCCGCTTCCAGCCTAGCGGTCTCAATCGCGATGGATGGATGCTGTGTAATCAACTGATAAATTTCAGCCACTTCGGAAAACTGCGGTAATTCAGGAAATCTATTTTCTATAGAATGCCATGCTGTATCAGCCAACCATTGCGACAGCCTGGCACGTAATACTTCTTCTTCGGTCTGAATATTTGTTTTACGATCATCCAATCTTGATAGTTCCAGATCAGCGCGCAATACGTCCTGCTGGTTAATACGCCCGGACGCATAATGTGCTTCCGTAATCTCGAGTAGCTGGGCAAACAACTTACTAGAACTACGAATAATCTGCCCCGCCTGCACCTGATAATAAAGATTCAGAAAATCCTGACGCAGGTTAAGCTTTAGCTGTAGTCGCCGATCTTTGGCACGAGCCAGTTCTGCTCTGGCGCGCCACTCAGACTGCACCTGTTTTAATTCGAGCGTATCGCCTTTGGGAAAAGACTGCATCCAACCAAGTGACAACTGTGTCATTGGTTCCTTTGACAGCTCAAAACTATCCAGCGGCACGTTATTAAGACCAACTCGCAATTTTGGATCAGGTAACTGATTATCGGCTATAGCATCATTGCTCCAGGCACGCGCGTTAGCTTCATGACTTGCCATTAATGGGTCATTGGCCAATGCCATTTTCTCAGCTTCAGCCAGTGTCAATGCCATTGCATTATTGAAATAGAACATCACAGCTAGCAGAAGCATGGCACTGAACAAAATACATGAACGGCTCAAGACCGACTTGTTTAAATCGTCATTTACATGACAACGAGAATACGCTCTCATTTCTCTTACTCCACAACAAAACACATCATCGCAATTGATGATTATCAGTGTATCAGCTGATACACACTTTTTGTGACTAGAGTACTAAAGGAGGTCTTGATGGTGGCGAGACAGTACGCGTCAATGACACAACACTAATATCGTTTATAAGCTCAGCGGTTGCCTGACTAGATAGTTGAAAATATTCAAAAGCAATCGCTGATACATGAACGCATCCATTGCAGTCACCATCGCAATGCTTACAGCATACACAGGAGGTGTTATTTTTATTCTGCGGCTTCGTCTCATCAAGAATAACAGATGACACCTGATGTTCTGCATGTTCCGCCATGACTACAGCCATACCCTTGCAGTGATCTGAAGAAATGACTGATGAGGGCGTTGATGATATCGCCGACAAATTACGTACAGGCAACATTATCACCATGAGTATCAGGGTATTAACCAGAATTTTCTTAAATAAATTCATGCGTAATAAATAGCAGATATACACCAATAAAACCATTGTTTAACTAAAACCTTCAGACCATATTCAATCATATAGGTTCTACATCCGCTTTAATTATAATTTAACTGTCACCTGCGCCGAAGCCTTTTTGGCATTAGCCAGCGCCTGCTCTACCTCAGCCGCTCTGGCGAGAACCACGCCCATACGTCGGCGGCCACTTACTTCTGGCTTACCAAACAGGCGTAGCTGGGTATCGGGTATCGACAATATTGCTTCAAGGTTACCAAACACGGGCTGCCTTGATTCACCCTCTATCAGGATAACGCTGGATGCAGATGGACCATGAAAATGAATATTAGGAATCGGCAGGCCCAGAATCGCACGAGCGTGTAGTGCAAACTGGGAGAGATCCTGAGATATCATGGTAACCATGCCGGTATCATGCGGTCTCGGTGAAACCTCACTAAATATCACCTCATCACCCTTAATAAACAGCTCTACCCCAAAAATACCCCGACCACCCAGCGCATCGGTTACTTTTTGTGCAATTTCACGCGCAGATGCCATGGCTACTTCGCTCATAACCTGCGGTTGCCATGACTGGCGATAATCACCATCGATCTGGACATGGCCAATCGGCAGGCAAAAGCTGGTACCAGCTTCGTGCCGAACGGTAAGCTGGGTAATTTCATAATCAAATGCAACAAACCCTTCAACAATGACTTTGCCAGCACCACTACGGCCACCACCCTGGGCATAGGCCCAGGCCGCATCGATATCTTCAGCCTGTTTGATTGTACTCTGCCCCTTACCCGATGAACTCATGATCGGTTTTACCACGCAGGGCAACCCAATCTCTGTAATTGCCTGATCGAACTCGGCTCGAGTGGCCGCAAAGCGGTAAGGTGAAGTCTTTAAGTTCATATCTTCGGCAGCAAGGCGTCGGATGCCTTCACGGTTCATCGTCAAATTAGCCGCACGAGCGCTTGGAATCACGGTAAAACCTTCAGTTTCGAGCTCGATCAGAGTTTCTGTGGCAATGGCCTCAATTTCAGGCACGATATAATCCGGCTGTTCAGCCTCAATCACCGCCCTCAAAGCCGCACCATCGAGCATATTGATGACATGGCTTCGGTGAGCCACCTGCATGGCCGGGCTATTTAGGTAGCGATCAACCACGATCACCTCAACACCAAGACGCTGTAACTCAATCACCACTTCCTTGCCCAGTTCACCGCCACCACAAAAAAGGACTTTTGTTGCTGTATTTGTTAAAGGAGTTCCCAGATGCACCATAAAAGCCTGCCTTATCAGTTCAAAATCTGCCAAAACTTGAGATTATAAGAGTATCCACTCAAAAGAGCACCAAGCCTGCTAGACTGAATAATATTGAATCATTTGCTGATAGCCTTTCAATCATACCTAAGTAGATCGCTTTAAGGCCTGATTACTATACATTTCATAATGTTATGTTATATTCACCCAACAACGTTAATTATATGAATAAGCCCTGTTTCGGCATAGCTGTAAAGGCATCATTCGTATAGAATCACACATAAAAATGATCCATAAAATGGCTCGATTTATCGAGAAAAAGTGAAAATAAAGGAATAATAATGGCTTCAGATGAAGACATCACCATCAATGTCACCACCATACGACGCCAGTCTGATGAAAGCAGCTCGTCCGACGAAATAATTCCGCTTACCGTTCTGTCCCACTCGCTCACCGATGTTGGCAGGAAACGCCTGCACAATGAAGATTCTTTCTACTCATCTGATGAGAAGTGCCTGTGGTTCGTCGCCGATGGTATGGGCGGCCATAATGCGGGGGATTTTGCCAGCCAATCACTGGTCAACGATGTTGAGGCCTTCTACACGCCCGCTGATTCCATCGATGACTCTGTAATAAAGCTGGAAGAAACCATCCAGCAAACTAATTTGAACCTGATCAAAAGGGCCTCGAACATCAATGATGACACCATCATTGGTGCGACTATCGCCCTATTTATCAGCAAGGACAACCAGGGTGTAATCCTCTGGGCCGGCGATAGCCGTATATACCGTATTCGCTCTGGCAGTATTGAACAGCTCACGACTGATCACAGCCTCGTCAATGACATGATTGAACAGAACCTGATCGAACTGAATGAAGCTGAAAGCCACCCTGACAAAAACAAAATTACCCGTGCGGTTGGCTATGATAAAGATCTGGTTCTGGCCTATAGAAAACTCGCTATACAACCTGGTGATCGCTATATCCTTTGCTCGGATGGCCTCTCAAAAGAACTATCAGACGAAGACATTCTGGCCATTGCAGGCAATGGCTCGACCGCAACCACCAACCAGGCGCTGATGCAGAAGGCGCTTGAAAAAGGTGGCCGGGATAACATTACCACCATTACCATCGACTTCTTCAAGGAATAATTTTTGTGGATACATTTGAGAATACAGTCGAACTATTACTTGATCAGAAAATGGATATTGATGAGGTCTGCTCCCTTCTGGAGTTCTGGGCTGAATCCTATAACGGTGATGCAGAACGATACAAGAAAGCAAAAGAATATCTTGAAGATTTATATATAAATCAAAAGATTAGCGAAGATTATCAACGTAAAATATTACATTCAATCCGTGCCTGTGCAGAGGGCCAGGCACCAATATATGATGACGAAGATGATGATGCTACCGTTATCGCCCCACCTTTGAAGAAAAACACGGAAGAAAAAGAAGATAGTAATGTAGAGATTGAAGATGAAGACGCTACCGTCTTTGCCAGCCCCGACCTCGAAGATATCACCATACAACTGGACGGCAGCAGTACAGCTCCCTCACCATCCAGCGACGAGGAGAAGGATGATGGCAAGCTAAAGCCCGGCAGCATTCTTAAAGACCGCTTCAACCTGGTTTCAGTACTGGGTGAAGGTGGTATGGGTACTGTATACAAGGCCATCGACATGCTCAAGGTCGAAGCCAAGGACATGAACCCTTACGTGGCCATTAAGGTACTGACGGATGAATTCAAGGAACATCCCGACGCCTTTATTGCCCTGCAACGAGAAACCAGTAAGGCCCAAAAGCTGGCGCATCCTAATATTGCCACGGTTTACGATTTCGACCGCGACAAGGAAACCGTTTACATGACAATGGAATTGCTGGAAGGCAAACCATTAGATGACTTCATCAAGAGCATGCCTGAAGGCGGCCTGCCTGAAGAAGAGGCACTAGAAATCATCACGGGGCTTGGCGAAGGCCTGGCCTACGCACACGCCAATGGCCTGGTGCACTCCGACTTTAAACCCGGTAATGCCTTTATTCTCTATGATGGACCGGTAAAAGTTATTGACTTTG
>JAOUPA010000026.1 GCA_029880105.1 Gammaproteobacteria bacterium | reverse complement strand
GCGGGAAGCGGGCCCCAAGATGAGTTCTCACTAGATCTTTAAGATCTCTGTAGGTTCGTCGAAGACTACGACGTTGATAGGCTGGGTGTTGAAGTGCAGTAATGTATGAAGCTAACCAGTACTAATTAACCGTGAGGCTTGACCATATAACCCCAAGCAGTTTGCTAAGCAACGCTTCGGATATATGTTATGTGTAACACGAGAGTGTAAAAGCAATAACTTTATTTGGCTTTCCAGTTTCGGATGTTTTGTAGAAGTTTTACAAAATGCCCAACCAGTTTGTCTGGCGGCAATAGCAAGTTGGAACCACCTGATCCCATCTCGAACTCAGAAGTGAAACAGCTTAGCGCCGATGGTAGTGTGGGGCCTCCCCATGTGAGAGTAGGACACCGCCAGGCTTTAAATACGAATACCCAGTCAGTAATGGCTGGGTATTTTTTTTGCCTGAGATTTATTATATCTATATTTCTGCCTTTTGATTAATTAGTCAAAATTGGCGCAATATATTTATCTAGATGGACTCAAGGACGCGAGTTTTTGTTAACATCATTGCCCATGATTAATTATCCTTCAATCGATCCAGTTGCCCTAAGTTTAGGTTCGCTAAAAATACATTGGTATGGTCTGATGTATCTGGTCGGTTTTGTGGCAGCCTGGCGGCTGGGTGTTTACCGAATCAAAAATAGTCATTCTGACTGGACAGTTAAACAGGTTGAAGATCTTATCTTTTATGGTGCACTGGGAGTGATACTTGGAGGACGCATCGGTTACACGCTATTCTATAATTTCTCCAGTTTTATTGATGAGCCTATTTCTATTTTTTATATCTGGAAAGGTGGTATGTCATTTCATGGTGGGCTGATTGGCGTCATTGCCGCCTTCTTTCTCTTTGCTCACAATAATAAAAAAACCTTTTTCCAAGTATCTGATTTTATGGCACCGATGGTACCAATTGGTCTTGGTGCAGGCCGTATTGGTAATTTTATTAATAAGGAACTAATTGGTAGGCCAATGGAATCTATTATGCCGTGGGCGATGGATTATGGTGATCACATTGCACGGCACCCCTCATCACTTTATCAGGCAATTTCCGAAGGCCTATTGTTATTTATTATTGTCTGGATTTACTCATCTAAGCCAAGGCCGCAGATGGCGGTATCCGGTATTTTTGTCGCCTGTTATGGTGCGTTCAGGTTTTGCACAGAATTATTCCGTGCGCCGGATGCTCATATTGGCTTCATCGCCTTTGACTGGTTGACTATGGGGCAGTTATTATCGCTGCCGATGATCATGATAGGTATATTTGTTTACCTTATTGCAATCAAAAATAAACAGGAATCTAAATAACAATGAAGCAGTACCTTGATCTGTGCCAACGGATTATCGATGAAGGGCACTGGATAGAAAACGAACGCACCGGCAAGCGTTGCCTGACGGTGATCAATGCTGATCTGACATACAATGTTGCTGATAATGAATTCCCGCTGGTCACGACCCGTAAAAGCTACTGGAAATCTGCGATTGCGGAATTGATTGGCTACCTGCGCGGATACAGTAATGCGGCAGACTTCCGTAAGCTAGGCACAAAAACCTGGGATGCCAATGCCAATGAAAATAAAGCCTGGTTGAACAATCCGCATCGAAAAGGTGAGGATGATATGGGTCGTGTTTATGGTGTCCAGGGCCGAAGCTGGCAGAGACCAGATGGCGGTAGTGTCGACCAGCTAAAAAAAATTGTTGATAACCTGTCGAATGGTATTGATGATCGTGGAGAGATTCTGAGTTTTTATAACCCTGGTGAATTCCACATGGGCTGTCTTCGTCCCTGTATGCACACCCATACCTTTTCATTACTTGGTGATAACCTTTACTTAACATCTTATCAGCGCTCATGTGATGTGCCACTGGGTCAGAATTTTAATCAGGTGCAGGTCTTTGCATTGCTAAAACTGATGGCCCAGATTACTGGCAATAAGCCTGGGCTGGCTTATCACAAGATGGTTAATGCGCATATCTATGAAGACCAGTTAGAACTAATGCGTGATGTGCAGCTAAAGCGTAAGCCATTTCCAGCACCCGAGTTACATATCAATCCAGATATAAAGTCATTAAAAGATTTAGAGACATGGGTAACGATGGATGATTTCGAGGTTACTGGTTACCAGTGTCATGAGCCAATTGCGTACCCATTTTCAGTGTAGATAACCGTATGATACTTTCCCTGATTGCAGCCATGGATAAGAATCGACTGATTGGTAAGGATAATTATCTGCCATGGTATTTACCGGCAGATTTGCAGCACTTCAAATCGATAACCATGACTAAGCCGATTTTAATGGGGCGTAAGACTTACGACTCGATTGGTCGTCCCTTACCAGGACGGCAGAATATTGTGCTGACCCGTGGAGATATTGAAATCGAAGGTGTTAGCGTAGTGAATTCAATCGAGCAGGCAATGGCCGTTGCTGGTAATGCCGAGGAAGTGATGGTGATCGGTGGTAGCTCAGTTTACGAGCTAGTGATGCCAGAAGTACAACGTATGTATCTAAGTTTCATCGATGGTGAATTTGAAGGTGATGCATGGTTTCCTGAGTTTGATGAAAATGACTGGAAAATTCTTGATGAGAAAACACAGATGCCTGATGAAAAAAATGCCTACGCCTGCCGGTTTGTAACCTATCAGCGAAGGTAGCTTTAACAGGCTTCTGGCTTGCTTGCCTGAGGGCAGTGCAGGGATGTTTTTGCAAATGAACCATCATCAATACGCATGGCGGTTAGGTGTCCTCCCCATAAGCAGCCAGTATCAAGCGGATAAACATTTTTATATTCAATATCATTGGACAGAATTAAAGTCGACCAGTGGCCAAAGATAATGGCATCATTCTTTGAGGCTCGATCATCAATGCTGAACCAGGGAAGCAGGCCATCAGGTTGTGTGCCCGGCGCACATTTGTAATCGAGCAAGAGCGTGTGCTTATGGTCGCAGTATCTAAGGCGGGTAAACACATTGGTAATGTGTCGTAGGCGAGACCAGCTCGTAAGATCTTCAGACCAGTTTGCGGGCTTGTTACCGTACATGTTCTGGTAGAAGTCCACATGAATCTCACTTTGTAATACCGTTTCAACTTCTTTGGCAAGGGTACGTGCCTTGTTGATGGTCCAGTCCGGATGTATGGCAGCGTGAACCATGGAGATATTGAGGTGATGATCAATGTGCATGAGTGGCTGATGCTCTAACCAGTCCAGTAGCGACTGTCGGTCAGGAGCACCAAGTATGTCATTCAGGGTATCTTTTTTACCGGCACTATCTACTGTATAGGCGATGGCAAGCAGGTGCAGATCATGATTGCCGAGGACAACAATGGCATTTTCATCAAGTGCCTTGATAAACCGAAGCGTTTCAAGCGATTTTGGGCCACGATTAACCAGGTCACCAGTGAACCAGAGTGTGTCTCTGTCAGATTTGAAATTTATTTTGTCTAATAACTGCCTGAGTTCATCGTAGCAGCCTTGAATGTCGCCAATGGCATAAGTGGCCATTTTAATCCTTTGTTTCTATGATAATTTACGCAACTCTATCAGCCTGAACCATCCATTCGCAAGAGTAGGTTCATTATGAATGAGCTGAAGCGATGGCGTTTGACATAACAGGTCCTCAAATATGACATCTGTGCGAGTCGCGATATGGCGTGAAATTAGATTGAGTAGCTTTCGTACAGGTGCAAATTCCGCGGGTTTGAGAAATTTATCGAAGATGTAGATACTGCCACCTGGCTTTAATACCCGGGAGGCCTCAATGAGGGCCTGCTCTGGTCTGGGTACAACAGCAAGAATGAGGTGCATGATAATAAGGTCATAACTGGTGTCATCAAAAGGTAGCTGATGGCTGTCAGCGCAGATTAGATCAATGTTGAAGTTGTAACGTATAGCACGCTCTCGAGCTAGTTTTAACATCGCAGGCGTGATATCTGTGCCTGTATATATTGCATCGGTTGGTAGATAGTGCAGATCAAGGCCAGTACCTATGCCATTAATAAGGATTTTTTTGCCTGTGACATTGCCGATACGTTTAAGGCTTTTTTGTCTGGCCTGGTTCAGTGGGCGAGAAACAAGTAAATCGTAAAATGGTGCAAGCAGGGTATAGCTATGCTTTAAGGCCATTATTGATTAGTGGAGTATATTGGGTACGGCTAGCCTGAAATGCGGAATGATCGCTTCGAAAGTCTCACCAGAATCGGTAACCATCTGGTAGCTGCCACGCATAGTGCCTACGGGAGTATTCATAAATGTGCCCGATGTGTACTGGTAGTTTTTGCCGGGTTCGATATGTGGCTGTTCACCAATCACGCCCTCACCTTTTACTTCCTGAACCTGTCCATCACCATCGGTGATAATCCAGTGGCGAGTAAGCAGACGGGCAGGCATGTCACCGTCATTACGAATAGTGACCGTATAAGAGAATACATAGTGATCATTAAGTGGATCAGATTGCTCCGCAATGTATGCGGGAGTAATTTCCACATTAATTTTGTTAGCGGTATCTGACATGATGTGGATAGTATAGCAATGAGTAAAATAGCTGGTGCAGGCAGCCGATGAATGGCATAAATTTTAAGATAGCTGAGCGTATAAATGCAAAAAACTATCAATGCTCAGTTCCTCTGCACGAACGGCAGGATCAATATTTGCAGCAATAATTTGCTCACTGGTGAGAAGGTTTTTTAAGTTGTTTTTCAGGGTTTTTCTTTTCTGTGTAAAGGCCTGTCGAATTAAATCTTCGTATAATTTGTGGTCTTTAATTCTGTAGCTATATGTGTCGTTTGGAACCAGACGCAATATGGCAGACTCAACTTTTGGAGCCGGGCTAAATGCATGTGGAGGCACGAGAAAAAGGGGTGTTACTTTAAAATAAGATTGTATCATTACAGACAGGCGCCCGTATGTTTTGTTGCCAGGCTGTGCCGCGATTCGATCGACGACTTCTTTTTGTAACATGAAATGCATGTCCTGAATGTCGTCTCTGCTGTTTAGCAGTAGAAATAAAACAGGTGTTGAAATGTTGTAGGGCAAGTTGCCGACAACACGCAATTTTTTCTGTGTCGCAGTGCTTTTCCTGAAAGTAGAAAAATCAAATTTGAGTACATCCATTTCATGAACTACAGGCGTACCCTGATCTCTGCAATTGAAAAGAAGTTTTGGGATAACATCTCGGTCAAGCTCGATAACATGCAGTTCTCGGGTGCTTTGTAATAGCAGTTTGGTGATGGCACCGAGCCCCGGCCCGATCTCGATTATGCAATCGTCTTTCTCAGGGTTAATACTGTCAACAATTCGATCGATGATCATCTCATCAATAAGAAAATTTTGGCCAAATCGTTTTTTTGCCTGATGTTGCATGTTAGTGAGTACGTAGTGTGGTTGCCATAGTGATTGCGCTGAGCATGCTGCCAGTGTCAGCCCTCCCTGTACCAGCTAACTCTAGTGCTGTGCCATGGTCAACAGAGGTTCTGATGAAAGGTAAACCAAGGGTAATATTTACTGCTCGGCCAAAACCGGTATGTTTAAGTACTGGTAAGCCCTGGTCGTGGTACATGGCCAGCACAGCATCAACCTGATTGAGTGACGAAGTAGTAAAAGCGGTATCGGCAGGTACAGGATTACTAAGTTTTATGCCCTGTTTTCGGCACTGGTGAATGGCCGGCTGAATAACTTCAATCTCCTCTGTGCCGAGGTGGCCACCTTCGCCTGCATGAGGATTGAGGCCGCAAATAAGTATATTGGGCTGTCTGATGCCGCATCTGTTGATCAGGAAGTCATTCAGGGTGGATATGATGTAGATGAGTGACTCAGTGGTAATGGCATCACTAATTTCCCTGACGGGCAGGTGCGTAGTCGCCAGTGCTACACGCAAGGTCTCTGTTGCCAGCATCATGACAGGCCGGCTGTTTGATAGCTCGGCAAGAAATTCAGTGTGGCCCGTGAATGGAATGTTTGCATCATTAATTACGCCCTTGTGTACTGGGCCTGTCACAATGGCTGTAGCTCGCCTGTTTAGACAGAGCTGTGCGGCTATGTTGAGGCAGTCAAGTACATAACGGGCATTATGGATATCCAGCTGGCCTGCCTTAACGACTCTGGCCAGTGAGACAGGAATAACGTGTAGCTGGCCTGCTTGATGCTGATATAAACCAGTATTTGTATCATTAACGATGTTTAGTTTGATAATTAGCCCGAGTTGTTCAGCGCGCTGTGATAATAGCTTTGGATCAGCAACAACGAAAATCTCAGCATCAAAATGCTGCTGGGCAATTGCCAGTGTTATATCTGGGCCTATACCCGCAGGCTCGCCCGGAGTGATGACCAGACAGTGGTGTTTAGTACTCACTATTGGCCTGGTTTATCGACGTATTCAACATATGATTCATCACGAATTCTGCGTAACCACAGTAGCAGTTCCTCTTCGTACTTCCTTTTATAGATAGACTGGCGTGCCTGGGCTTCCATATTGGCCTGGGTTTTGTCCTGGGCGCGTCGGTCGAGTACCTGCAGAATATGCCAGCCAAACTGGCTACGGAATGGCGAAGATATTTCATTCTTAATCAGGCTGTCCATGGTGTCTTCGAATTCGGCTACATAGGTACCGGGGTCAGCCCAGCCCAGGTCACCACCTTTTATTTTCGATCCCGGGTCCTGTGAGTATTCATTAGCCAGTTTCGCAAAATCTGCACCCTGTTCAATACGCTGTTTAAGCTCGCCTAGAAAGCGTTGTGCCTCTTCATCACTGCGTTCACTGCTAGTGCGTAATAGAATATGCCGGGCCAGTGTCTGGGTAACGACGTTGGAATTGGTTGAGCTATTTACCAGCTTCAGAATATGGAAGCCGCTGGCGCTCTGTATAGGTGCAGCCGTCTCGTCCCTGGCAAGGACTGCAACTGCCTCGATGAATGCCTCAGGTAGCTCGTTTCCGCTACGTAGGCCGAGGTCTCCACCCTGTAAAGCATTGCGACCATCAGAGTGATTAATGGCGAGGGTTTTGAAGTCAGCACCATTCTTAATATCGTTATACAGTTGCTCGGCTTTTTCTTTTGCATTGCTGATGTCTTCAGGCGTAGCTGATTCGGGCGTTGCGATAAGTATATGTGAAATCTGATATTTGTTATAAGTGTCAGTTTTCAGGTTTTTATCAATAAATCGCTGGACCTCCTGATCTGAGATATTAATTTTACTGGCGATAACCCGCTGCTGGAGCTGTTTGGTTATCAGGTCCTCACGTGTCTGTTCACGAAAGCGTGCGAACTCGATACCATCTTTAGCCAGGGTATCTTTGAGCTGGGCTAGAGAAAGGTTGTTCGATTCGGCTATGTTTTCAATCATTCTATTCAGACTGATATCATCGATGACAATATTATGCTGTTTTGCCATCTGCAACTGGATACGGGTGACGATTAGTTTCTCCAGTACCTGTTTGGTCAGTGCCCTGATCTGTTCAGAATTGTTTCTGTTGAGTTTTAGCTGGATAATGAAATCGTTAACGCTGCTATTGAGTTCATTCTGGGAGATAACATCATCGTTAACTACGGCAATAATTTTATCAAGTGCCTGCCTGGCGAAAATATTTTGTGTTGCAAGTGTCAGGCACAAAAATGTAACGATCGAAAAAAATCGGTTGCCTGAAAAGGTAAATAGGTTCATTCAATATCCTCGTTATAACCTGGAATAGCGTATTCCAGTGTGTTACTAACCTTGTTGCCAGAGACGCTGCCCAGGCCCTTTAGTACCAGTTGTATCATAAAGGCATTGTCGTATTCTTCGTTGATTGTGTTGTAGATTAATCGTCTTTGTCCCATCAGCTGTACCGACCAGCAACAACTGTCGTAACTGATGCCGCCGATGACATCAATATCCCTATCCTCTTCCAGCGAGTAATTCCAGCGGCCAAAGGCGTTGAATTCATTATTGATAGGGAAGATAAATGATGTATCGGTCTGCCTGATTTCAGGGGTAATGCTGCGGTCACTGCGCAATCCCAGGTTAAAAATATGTTCTGAATCAGATTGGTAATGTAATAAAAAGTTTCCGCGTTCACTACGGTTCTGCTCGATGTTCCATTGTGTGCTGCTGCTCAGGCTCCAGTTGTTCAGGTTAAGCACAAGTTCAGCTATCAGATCTGACTTGTTACTATTTTCAACAGTGCCGGTAAGCGAAACGTGACGATCTTCAAAATAACGGATTTGACCGATGCTGGCACGTAGATACTCATTGCCTGTCTCCTGGCTGATCAGGCGTGTACTGAGGGCGAGTGTCAGCTGATTGGTATCACCGATGCGGTCAATACCATCAAAACGATTGTCCCTGAATAGAAGTGCGGTGCTAAAAATACTTGAACGGGTATCGAAGTTGGGCAGCAGGCTTTGATCCTGATAGGGTGTATTCAAATAGTAAATCCTGGGCTCCAGTGTCTGTATCAGGCCGCTATCGAGTTCACGCTCGAAAAAAAGACCGGCATCAAGACTACTCGTTGGCAGGTTCCTGTCTTCAATTATCTGTTCGACACCGTTACCATCTTCAACATTATATTCTGTGTGGCTGAGCTTGACGGCAGGATCAAAGAACCAGAAGGAGCCTTCGCTCAGCCAGTGTATGCCGGGCTTAATATGTAAACGAGTGCCAGTTAATACAGTGGTGTCCTCGTGGTCGAAATTGACCCATTCAGAGTCAAGCGTGAAGGCAAGACCATTATCGGTGATGGGTTGATCGCCATGAAGCTGTATTTGCGGCAGTCTTCGATAAGGGCGATTGGGACTGAGGATGGTAATGTCGAGTGTCTCGAAACTTTGAGCCAGCATCTGTGCGTGCCAGTGCCGGGTGTTGTAGCCCAGTTTAAGGTTACGAGTCAGGTGCGTTGTACTTGTAATCGACAGGTTGTTGCTGAAATCATTAAAGTAGTCGGTGTCTGAGACATCCTGAATATCGATTTCCATATTCAGGTTTGATGTAAATTGGCTGTGCTGCTTATATTGCAGCTGATACCTTTCTGTATCAGTTATCTTATCGCTATTCAAATAGGCAGCGTCAAACTGGCCTTTACTGGTTTCTGTCAGAAAACGATATTGGGTGTCCAGCTGTGTGCCGCGGCGGCCCATGATATGTGGTGCAAGAATCGCATCATGGTTGGGTGCGATATTCCAGTACCAGGGAATAACGAGTTCACCACCGCGTGAAGATGAATAGCCTATTTCCGGGACCAGTAAGCCACTACGGCGTCGGTCACCGATAGGGAACTCCATGTAAGGAATATATAAAAACGGCACTTCCATAAAGCGCAGCACGACATCATTGGCTGAACCGTATTCTTCTTCGTGATCAAGATTGATACTAGTGGCATTCAGTCGCCAGTCGGGGGCAGTGAGTGGGCAACTGGTGATCAAGGTCTGTTTTAATTCGGTACTGGATGCCTTGCTGGCAGTAATGCTTTCTGCCTTGCCGCGCATGTTGTTATTGCCAAGCTGGAATTGAATACCTTTAAATTCAACCGATTTTTCTTTTGACAGTTTTCCTGAGTCAGCATCAACCGAGAGCGTGACGGTATCGACGTGTACGTTACCTTTGATGTCGATATTTTCTGTCTCAGGTGTATAAGCGGCTTCATCGGCAGTAATGCGCAGCTCGTGTTTTTCAATAACGACATTACCGCTAAAAGTAGCGTTGCCCTTTGTGTCGGAGCGAGTCTTGTCAGCACTGATGTTGATATTATCTCGCTCAGCCTCAATAAATGAGGGCGGTGGCTGATGGCTCAAGGTGTCGTTTAATTCAGGACAGGTTTCATTGCCCTGGGCAAAGGCTGTCGTTGTCATAAACACCGAGGCAATAACCAGGGGGGCTGATTTTTTCTGGAACAGGAAAAAGTCGATATTGCCGGACACGGTGCAAATCAGGGAACAAGCAGGAATTCGAGCAGGGCCTTCTGTGCATGCAGGCGATTTTCAGCTTCGTCCCAGGCAACGCTTTGTTTACCATCGATCACATCGGCACTGACTTCCTCGCCACGGTGTGCGGGCAGGCAGTGCATGAATAGTGCGTCATTTTTGGCGAGCCGCATTAACTCTGTGTTGACCTGGTAAGGCCTGAATGCCTTGATGCGTTGCGCCTGTTCCTCTTCCTGGCCCATGCTTGCCCAGACATCAGTGACTACTAGGTCGGCATTTTCACAGGCCTTTTCGGGATCGGTAAACAGCTCGATATGCGCAGCAGTTTCATCGATAAAGGCCTGGTTGGGCTCATAACCTTCGGGACAGGTAATATTGAGTTTGAAGTCCAGCAGTTTGGCAGCATGCATATATGAATGACACATATTATTGCCATCGCCAACCCAGGTCACGGTTTTGCCCTGAATATCACCACGATGTTCGAGATAAGTTTGCATATCTGCAAGAAGCTGGCAGGGGTGCACATCATCAGTCAGGCCATTAATAACCGGTACCGAGGAGTATTTTGCAAACAGTTCAATTTTTTCGTGTTCGAAGGTGCGCACCATAATGCAGTCGGCCATGCTGGAAAGAACACGGGCGCTATCTTCAATCGGCTCGCCGCGACCAAGCTGGGTGTCACGGGGTGATAAAAACAGGGCATGTCCACCAAAGTGTGCCATGCCGGTTTCAAAAGATACCCGAGTACGGGTTGATGATTTTTCAAAAATCATCGCCAGCACTTTATTTCTCAATGGCTCATAAATCTCGCCCTTGCGATGCATGGCCTTGAGTTTAATTGCCCTGTTTAAAAGCGTTTTGAACTCACTCCGATCGAGATCAGTTAACGTTAAAAAGTGGCGTAGTGTCATGACAAACTCAGGCTGCCTTTTGCTGTAGCAGGTTAGTTACAAGCAGGGTGATCTTCTGCACAATGGTGTCTGCCTGCTCTTTACTTAGAATCAGTGGCGGTAACAGACGAATAATCGTTTCAGATTGTATGGCTATCAACAGGCCCTGTTCCAATGCCTGGCTGAATAATTCTGTGCACGGCTGCTTGAGTTCAATGCCTAACATTAAACCAAGGCCACGCACATCCCGCACACCTTCAACATGAGACAGTTCTTTTTGCAAGGCATTGAGCAAATACGCACCCATATCCCTGGCTTTATTAACCAGCTGCTCTGATTCCATGGTATTGATTACTGCCAGCCCCGCAGCGCAGGCGAGTGGGTTACCGCCGAAGGTAGAACCGTGGTTGCCAGGTTTCATTACCGATGCTGCTTTTTCAGTAGCCAGGCAGGCGCCTATCGGTACACCGTTGCCGAGTGCTTTCGCCAATGTCATCACATCGGGTTTAATTTTATTGTGCTGGAAGGCAAACCATTCACCAGTACGGCCCATGCCGGTTTGAATTTCATCAAGAATCAGTAACCAGTCTTTCTGGTCACACAACTCTCTTAGCTTGTTCAGGTAGTCAGCATCGGGAATACGCACACCACTTTCACCCTGAACAGGTTCAACCATAACTGCAACAATGTTGCTGTTATTTTTTGCAATGTTTTTGACCGCCTCGATATCGTTATATGGCGCGCGTACAAAACCCTGTACTAGCGGTTCAAAGCCAGCCTGTACCTTGCGACTACCTGTTGCAGTGAGCGTGGCCATGGTACGACCATGAAAACTGTTTTCCATAACGATGATAGTCGGCACATCAATATTTTTTTTGTGGCCATAGAGACGTGCCAGCTTGATTGCGGCTTCATTGGCTTCGGCACCTGAGTTAGAAAAGAATACGCGGTCGAGCCCGGAATGTTCACAGAGTTTATCTGCCAGCAACTGCTGATTCTTTATCTGGTAGAGGTTCGATGTGTGCAGCAGTTTGTTGGCCTGCTCGGAGATTGCTTTTGCCACAGCCGGGTGTGCATGACCCAGGCCACAAACTGCAATACCGGATAAGGCGTCCAGGTATTCCTTGCCATTGGTGTCGGTGAGTACCGCGCCTTTGCCTGATTCAAAAGTGACCGATGCGGAGGCATAGGTACTCATTATGTGTTCATTATTTGCCATATCGTTATGTCTGCGTATTCTAGAAAACTAAAAACGGTGGCCTTGGCCACCGCTAAACGCCTGATTATACTAGATCGAGTTAGATGTACAAGCGTGTTTGTCGGGCCCTGAAATGAGAAAAGGCGAGCCGCTAGCGGCTCGCCTTTTACAGTTAACTAACCGGGTTAACTTAGAATGTCAGGCCGTGGGCATAACCGACCATGCACAGCAGCATCGGAATCGATAGTGCGGTGTTGGTACGAGAAGCCAGCAGGGCGACTTTCTTCGCGGTAGCGATGGCTTCAGGGCTGTGTTGCTGTCCATCCAGACCAAGAATCTTCTTCTGGTTTGGCCATATCAGAACCCAGACATTGAACAGCATGATAGTACCCAGCCATGCGCCCAGGCCGATAACAGCCATGTCGCCAGACAGCATAAAGGCATTCCAGATACCCTGCATACCGCCACCCAGCTGTGCCAGGCCGCTCAGGCCGGTCAGCCAGGTTACCGCAGCTGCCATACGGAACCACAGCAGGGCAGTCGGGGCGACGTATTTGTTGATCGCAGCAGGGCCAGGGCCACCGCTTTCGGCTTCTGCCAGTGCCTTGCCAACACCGGGAACCTGTACGAAGTTAAAGTAGTAGAGCAGGCCGATCCAGACGACACCAGCCAGAACGTGCAGCCAGATCACCAGGCTCATACCATTAATTCCGCCGCCAAGGCCGAAAGCGACAGCCAGCGCCAGAACAAAACCAACGGCCAGTGTGCCTTTGATAGTCATTAAAGGGTTCATATTGTTTCCTCGAGGTTACAAATTTTATTGGATTTTTGCTGGCGCTAAAGATAGGACAGACGGGTGTATAATGCAACTCTAATTTACGAATAATTATCATTTAATTGAAAATACTCGGGTATTAACCCTAATTTATTCAAACGTTTATCCCAATGGATGCCAGATGGATGCGATAGCCCTCAGTATATTTGCCAACCGAATCGATGCAATTTGTGAAGAAATGGGTGTCACCCTGCAAAAGGCGGCATTCTCGCCGAATATCCGTGATCGGCTCGATTATTCCTGCGCGGTATTCGATGCCAGCGGTGAGCTCTGTGCCCAGGCTGCCCATATACCCGTACACCTTGGTAGCATGGCCTATGCCATGGCCAGCCTGGTACAGTCCATCGACTGGCAACAGGGTGACATGGTGGTGGTCAACGACCCGTTTATGGGCGGTACCCATCTACCCGATGTCACCATGATCATGCCGGTATTTGTCGAGGGTGATTTGCTTGGCTTTGTCGCTAACAGGGCACATCATGCCGATATCGGTGCGGAAACACCGGGTTCGATGCCGTTATCCAGTAGCTTGCAGCAAGAGGGTGTGGTGATCTCACCGACCAGACTGATCAAATCCGGTGAACTCAATGCCGTGCAGTGGGCCGAGTTGATGTCAGCGATGCGTAACCCGGTCGAATCGATGGGGGACTTCAATGCCCAGATTGCTGCCAACCGCCGCGGCCATAACCGCCTAATGGCGCTAATTAATAGTATGAGTATTTCAGAGTACCAGGGCGCACTAGTCGCGTTGAACAATTACGCCGAGCAACTGGCGCTGGCCAGTTTTAAAGAGATCGCCGATGGCGACTACGTGTTTAGCGATATGCTCGATGATGATGGCCTTGGCCATAGTGATATAGAAATCAGAGCAACGCTCAAGGTCAGGCAGGGCGAAGTTAGTCTTGACTTTGCTGGCACCTCACCGCAGGTCAATGGTAACGTTAACTGCCCGTTATCTGTCACCGCTGCTGCTGTTTATTATGTATTCCGCTGCATGTTGCCGGTGCAGACCCCCGCCTGCGCCGGCAGTTTCCGACCGATAAATATCAGCGCCCCTAAAGGCTGCCTGCTCAATGCCGAGTACCCGGCGGCGGTCGCAGCGGGTAATGTCGAAACCAGTACCCGCATTGTCGATGTTGTGCTCGGTGCCCTGGCACAGGCCATCCCGGAGAAAATCCCCGCTGCCAGTCATGGTTCGATGAATAATATCGCCATGGGTTATGTCGGAGATGCACAGCAGGCTGCGTGGGATTATTATGAAACCATCGGTGGTGGCATGGGCGCGAGCGCAGTCAGTGATGGCCTCGATGCTGTGCAGACGCACATGACCAATACATTAAACACACCGATCGAATCACTGGAAATGAATTACCCGTTGCGCGTCAAACGCTACCAGGTGCGACGTGGCTCGGGGGGTGAAGGCAGGCATCGCGGTGGCGATGGTCTGGTTCGCGAATTTGAATTCCTGGCACCGACTGAAGTCACGGTCCTATCAGAGCGCCGCCGTCATGCACCGTGGGGCATCAAGGGTGCCGAATATGGTACTCGGGGTTTGAATCATAGCGGGCAAACAGAATTGTCGGGTAAATTTCATCGGTACTTTGAAAAAGGCGATACGTTAACCATTGAGACGCCGGGTGGTGGTGGTTTGAGTTTATAACTTAAAGGAGTATGAAATGTGGAAGATGAGAAAGAATTTGATTTTTTTTTGAAAATAATAAAATTATCTGAGTCATTGCCTGATATCGAGTCAAAAAGAAATGAAATTATACAAGACTTATCATGCGCTAAAGATAAATTGTCGCCTAGAACGCTATTTCATTACACAGATTTAAAAGGGATTGATGGAATAGTTGGCTCTAATAATTTACGAGCTACTCACTATAAGTTTTTAAATGATTCGACGGAAATTGTTTATGGTTTGAAGTTATTAACTGATGAAATTGAAAGTTACTTAAATGATGCTCTTGATGAAGATGCTTCGTTCTTATTAAGAGAGTTGGCGTCACTTTACAGTCAGTATGATGCTTTTTACGGTCAACTATTTAAAGCTCACGTCATTTCTTTTAGTGAAGATTCTGATGTTCTTAGTCAATGGCGTGCTTATTCAAATCAAGCTACAGGTTTTTGTGTTGGATTCAATTTTTTTGGCTCAAATTTAATTACTGTTGATGATAAGGGTGGCCCTTGGTTTTTGGAATTGCTGCCTGTTATATATGATAATTCAAAACAGAAAATATTAATTAGAAAGGGAATTGAAAAAATGCTTGCCTATTTAAATTCAACCAAAGAATGCACTGTTGCTAAGGTGGTAAATTTTCCTGAGGAAGATAGAAGTGTCGTTCTAGGCTTTTTTATGCGCGTATTGGAGCCATTTGTTGCGGCTTTTAAACATTCTGGATTTCATGAGGAGAAAGAATGGAGGGCAGTGGCTGTTTGCCCTTCTGATTTGGTTAAAGAAAAGATGGGTGTAAATAATTTTTTAGAGTGTATTTTTATTCAAGGTGATCAAGAAAATTTGTGGCAGACTGATTTATTGCCCATTACCAGTGTTACGGCGGGGCCATTGTCTAGAAAAGCTGAAATGGACGAAGTTAAAAATCGGCTGTTATTGAAAGGATATGGAAATCAAGTTGTATATTCTAAATCTGAAATTCCATTAAAATGATTAGACTATTCAAATATAGAGAAAACCATGTGCGGCATTTGCGGTGAATTAAGATTCGATAATACCAGCCCTGACCTGGCGCGCATCGAGCGCATGAAGGCCAAGCTGGTGCAGCGTGGCCCGGACAGCGAGGGCAGTTATAGCAATGGCGCGGTTGCGCTCGGACATCGTCGCCTTGCGATTATTGATTTATCCGACAAGGCCGCGCAGCCAATGGTCGATGACAGCGCCGGTCTTGCATTGGTATTCAACGGAACAATCTACAACTACCCCGAGCTTCGCGAAGAATTAAAGGCCAAAGGCCATACGTTTAAATCCACCGGTGATACCGAGGTCATCCTGCGTGCGTATGCCGAGTGGGGTGAGGCCTGCCTGCAACGGCTGCACGGCATGTTCGCGTTTGCGATCTGGGATGCGAATAAAAAAGAATTATTAGTTGCGCGTGACCGCGTTGGTATCAAGCCGTTGTATTTTTCACAGACCGATGCGCGCCTGTTATTTGCCTCGAACACGCAGGCACTGATTCATGCAGACGATGCTATCGATAAAAATATCGATGCCGCAGCAATGCATAACCTGTTCACGCTGCACGCCGTGGTGCCGGCACCGCGCACGATCTTAAAAGGTATCCGCAAGGTCAGGCCTGCGCATTACATGATCTTCAAGCCCGACGGTAGCGTCACGGAAAAACGCTACTGGACGCTGGCTGCGAAACGCCCTGACAAGCAGATGTCCGAACAGGACTGGGTCGAGGCGATTCGTGCCTCGCTGAAAAAGGCCGTTGAGCGACGGGTGAAGATTGCCGATGTGCCGGTGGGTGTCTTGTTGTCGGGTGGTATCGACTCCAGCCTGCTTGTTGGCCTGCTGGCCGAGGCAGGACAGAAAGGTTTAAAGACATTCTCGGTTGGTTTTGAAGATCAGCCTGAGGAAAAGGGTAACGAGTTCGAGTACTCCGATGCCGTGGCCGAGCACTTCAACACCGAGCATCATCGTTTTTTAGTACCGAACGACCAGGTGTTGCCAAGACTACCTGAGGCCTTTGCGCACATGGCCGAGCCGATGTTTGGCCAGGACGCGGTCGCGTTTTACCTGCTCTCCGAGGTTGTCTCCAAGGAGGTCAAGGTGGTGCAGAGCGGGCAGGGTGCCGATGAGGTCTTTGGCGGTTACTTCTGGTACCCGCGTATGCACCATTCGATCAAGACGGGTGTAAAAAGGTTCTCTGATGAATACTTCGACCGCGATCACGATGAGTACCTGGAAACTGTCGATAGCCGTTTCCACTGCGAAGACGTGACCTCGAAAATGATGGCCGACCTGCTCGATGAATTCGAGGCCGATGAATACCTGGATCGCGTGTTGGCCGCCGATGTCACCACGCTGATCGTCGATGACCCGGTCAAGCGCGTCGACAACATGACCATGGCCTGGGGTCTGGAGGCGCGTTTACCGTTTCTCGACCAGAACCTGATCGAGCTGGCTGCAACCATGCCGCCGGAGATGAAGCTGCCGAACGGCGGCAAGCATGTACTCAAGGAGATGTCACGTGGTTTCCTGCCCGATAGTGTAGTTA
>JAOUPA010000025.1 GCA_029880105.1 Gammaproteobacteria bacterium | reverse complement strand
GTTTTCTAACGCGGTCAATGGCCTCACATTCCAGACGAAAACAATCTTTAAAATCTTTTGATGGATAACGCGATGCACCACGAAAACCGATCATTGGATTTTCTTCTTTTGGCTCAATCAGCTCACCACCAATTAACGAGGCATATTCATTCGACTTAAAGTCAGACAGGCGCACGATCACCTGGCGCGGATAAAAGGCAGCTGCAATCATACCGATGCCTTCTGCCAGGCGTTTCACATAAAAACTGACAGGGTCGGGATAACCGGCGACCTCCTTATCGATACGCTGCTGCAAATAGCGGTCCAGTGATTCGTAGTTGAGCAGAGCCCAGGGGTGCACACGAATACTGTTATTAATAATAAATTCAATCCTGGCCAGACCGACACCATCAACCGGCAACACCGAATTCTCAAATGCCTGATCTGGGTTTGCCAGATTCAGCATAATACGCGTTTGTGTTTTTCCCAGCTTCGAAAAATCGAGCTGCTCACTGGTGAAGTTCAATCGTCCCTTATAAACAAAACCAGTATCACCTTCGACACAGGATGCAGTAACCAGCTCACCGGTTGAAATTTTTTGCGTGGCATCACCACAGCCCACAATTGCAGGGATACCCAGCTCCCGCGCCACAATCGCCGCATGGCAGGTACGACCACCACGATTGGTAATAATCGCCGAAGCAATTTTCATTACTGGTTCCCAGTCGGGATCAGTGATGTCAGTAATCAATATCTCACCGGGTTGAAGCTGGTGCATAGCAGACGCATCGGCCACTACACGTGCAACGCCAGAGGCAATACGCTTGCCGACACTCTTACCAATGCACAGCACATCACCACGTTCATGCAATTCGAAATGTTCAAAACCCGATTCCCGTTTGATGGTCTGCACGGTTTCTGGTCGTGCCTGCAGAATAAACAAATTACCGCTGATACCATCACGCGCCCATTCAATATCCATCGGCTTCTGGTAATGCGCTTCAATCAATACGGCGATGCGCGCAAGCTCTAGTACCTCTTCATCACTGATGGAAAAATGCCGGCGTTCCTCCATAGAGACATCGACATTGCGCGTTGAAAAGCCGGTACTGGAGTCCTTGCCATAGACCATCTTGATCGCCTTATCTCCCAACTGGCGACGAATGATCGGCCTGAACCCCTGCTTCAATGTATTTTTATAAACATAAAACTCATCCGGATTGACTGCACCCTGCACCACATTCTCACCCAGACCATAAGATGATGTAATCAGCACAACATCGCGAAAACCGGTTTCGGTATCCAGCGTAAAGATGACACCAGATGCACCCAGATCGGCGCGCACCATTTTCTGTACACCAACAGATAGCGCAACATCTGCATGCGCAAAGCCTTTATCGATACGGTAAGAAATGGCCCGGTCGGTAAACAGCGAGGCGAACACCCGCCGGCACGCCACCAGCAAATTTTCGAGATTACTGATATTGAGAAAGGTCTCCTGCTGCCCGGCAAAAGAGGCGTTGGGCAGATCCTCTGCCGTGGCCGAGCTGCGCACAGCAACATCCGGCGATGTACCATATTCAGCTCCCAGCATCTGGTAGGCCTGCTCGATTTCATCCTGTAACACCTCGGGTAACTCGGCATGCATAATCCAGTTGCGAATACGCTGGCCTGATTTTGCCAGTGCAATCACATCCGACGTATCCAGCGCATCCAGTTCAGTAAGAATTTTCTGGCGAAGCTTATTGTGATCCATAAACAGCCAGAAGGCCTCTGCTGTTGTGGCAAATCCATTGGGCACACGTATGCCACTGTCTTCAAGCTGACTGTACATCTCACCGAGCGAGGCGTTCTTGCCACCGACCACGGCCACATCGGACATTCTTATTTCAGAAAATGTGCGTACATATTGCATCACAGTTATCCCCCAAACACCCTTCACAACTCAATCATAACAGCCCGGATACAATAAATTCATGATTATTATCAAGGTCAAAACTCACCTAAAAATGCCTACAAATACTTGCCTCCACCATATGACTGCGTGTAGTGTCCCCACTATATTAAATATCTGTCCCGGGCGTTACCATGAACAAGATTGCCAACCTCACACTAAAAGAGAGCGTGATATTGATCAAAATAGTTCTACTGCTTATTTTCATGCTCTCAGTAATCAGCTGTAGTTCGACACCTGACATTAACGCTACCAGGCTGAATAGCGATAAGATCAACCTTAATAACACACGTGAAGTCAAGGCCAGGCTCTACGATATGCATGACGAATGGGAGGGTGTCGATTACGAAATGGGCGGCCTCAGCAAAGACGGTATCGACTGTTCTGGTTTTGTCTACGCGACCTTCCGTTCAAAACTCGGCATCGATATTCCACGCAGTACCGAGCTACAAATAAAGACAGGTAAAAAAATCAGCAGGAAAAATCTTAGAACCGGTGATCTTATTTTCTTTAAGACATCCGAAAAGGTCAGGCATGTTGGCATTTACCTGGGCAACAATAAATTCCTGCATGCCTCTACCAGTGAAGGTGTTATTATTTCAGAACTCGATAACGTCTACTGGAAATCAAAATTCCTGCTGGCAAAAAGGCTCTAATGCCATTCTTCATTAACCATGATGAACAAACAGGCAATTATTCATAGCCTTGGCCTTGAGCCGCACCCTTCCGAGGGCGGTTACTTCAAACGCATCTACACCTCAGAAATCGAAATCGCCTGTGCTGCGGGCACACGCAAAATCCTGTCATCCATTTATTACCTGCTGACCGATGACAGCCCGGTTGGTTACCTGCACAGAAACAAATCCGATATCGTGCACTATTTTCACAGCGGCTCAGCGATCACCTACTACATTATCCACCCCGACGGACAATTCGAAACACAGGTGCTCGGCAATGATTTATCCAAAGGCCAGACGCCACAACTCACCGTTAAAGGCGGCTGCTGGAAGGCCAGCGAGCTCACCGAGGGCGAATATGGTTTGCTCAGCGAGGCAGTCAGCCCTGGGTTTGAATACGAGGATATGGTGTTAGCCAACATTAATGATATCCAGCGATATCCCCCAAAACTGCTTAGACTAATCAAACAATATTTAAAGGAAGCTAATTAATGTTATCAGATGATCAAATGAAATTAGCAGACGAACTTACAAGATTTCCTATGCTATTTTGTAATGCATGCTTTTTTGGTGATCCAGGAGACGATTCAACACGAGTAAACAATGGAACAGTTACCTTAATTAAATATAATAACAACAAATTTGGGATAACTAATTATCACGTTATAGATGAATTTAGAAAAAGACTGAAAGATGAGCCAAATATAAAATTCGGAATTGGCGGCGCAGAAATAAATTTAGAGAGCTCCATCATAGATGAATCTCAGGATTTAGACCTATGCACGCTTAATCTAGATAACCATGATGAAAGCGATTTTCACTCACGCGGAAATGTACCCACACACTTTTATGAAATAGACGACTTTACTACTGGAAACCTAAAGGCAGGCGAATATGTACTATTCGGGGGCTACCCAGGAGTGTGGCGAACGCGCCCTACATCTAACCACTTAATATTCGACACCCTGAGTTCAGGCAGCACCGAAGTAAACGAGTTCACCTCTCAAAACATTAGATTTGAACTAGCTCTGGATAAATGTATTATTACGCTAAAAGAAAACCATGATAAATTTCCAGAAAATCTTGGCGGACTAAGCGGTGGCCCTGTTTTTCATCATCACCAATCCTCAACTGGAATCTCAAAATTTAAACTTGTTGGAATAATCTACGAACACATAGCGGAGTATGACTCCATACTTGCGCGCCCAATATCTTTTATAAACGAACATTTCCAAATAAATAAACACTAGATTTATCCTATCACGTAAGATTCAATGAAGTTTATAGCCACACTGTTTCACTCTCCTTTTACAGATTACCGAATTCTGTAACTTTGATAGCGCAAATCAGGCAGGACGCCTGATTTAGGTTATTTCAGGCGTCCTGCCTTCCGCCGTTATGAATTACATCCTGTAATTCACCTTTCAGGCCAGATAAAAAACATCTGTTCAATTTTGTTCCCAACAAAATTAGTCTGTCCATGCTTCGCATGTGCTAATTACAAATACCATCCTTGGTATTTGCCCTAACGGGCTAGCGTTCAAATTCATTCCAGATGAATTTGTCGTTCCAGACGATTTAGTCGCGCGCAGTTTTGTTTTAGCTTTTTCCTCCCCTATACAACCTGCCTCAGTTTTTGACTTTGGTAGCGACAATTCGCTAGGGATGGCGAATTGAGGTTGGTTAGCCTGGATGGCTAATCCAACCGACGCGTAGGCAAAGTTGGAAACTGAGGCTTGCCCCTTCAGGGCAGGTTGTAGGGGGCGAACTTTTTGGTTACTTTTTGTTTCGCACAAAAAGTAACTCGCCCGTGGGTGCGAGAACCCACTCCACCAAAATATTAACTCAGGAAAAGTTTTACAAAATACTTCTACGTCAGCAAGCGAGAAACCTAAAGCCTTGATGTACTACAGCACATCAAGCAAACAGGAAACCTAACTGATAGATACCATCAAAATCCAAATCGTGGATCCCCGCTTTCGCGAGGATGACGAACAAAATATTATGCAAATAACACACTATTTCCAGTGTTATAAATTCGTTCAAATCCCTGAACCAATCCAGATATTGTTATATCAAAACAGTTAACACAACTTTATCTGGAGGTGTGTTATGCATAACCCCAATCAAACTGTAGAACCAGAGATTATTGCCTGCGAAATCTGCCTGAAGGAAATCCCTAAATCCGATGGAACCATCACCGAGGTCGATGACTATGTGATGAACTATTTCGGACTGGAGTGCTACAAACAGTGGCAGGAAGAGGACAGGGACAAAAACGAGTAATTACGCTAAATACTACTCGGTCTGCAGGTCGCTAATAATACAGCCCGACGATAATGATTCAGCCTCCTTATCAAGGTAGTCGCCTGCGACCCTAAACCTTGTTTTTTTGTTTCATATAGTCGACTCATCTTTAAAGCTAAGTCATGTGACATAGGTCTTGCCTACAGGATGCTACAGAGTGTAGGGTTAACAGCCAGAATATCATTTCGTTAAATCAACAATAGAGGAATCTATTCTTATGCGAAGACTTGTATTACTCGTTATTTTCTTAATGTCTCAACCAGTGATATCAGGCGAAATCAGCAATACCTATCAACAGGGTGCCTTCGGCGTAAAATGGGGCGACACTATCGACAATATCAAAACCGTGTTCCCTGCTGTCAAACGCGAAACCTACAAACAGGTTGTCATGTATGTCGCCAGGGATGGCCGTCCCCTGTTCAACATTGAACGCAAGAAAAATTCTCTTATTACCTTTGGTTTTAACCCGGAGCAAAAACTGAATAGCATCGCTATCGATCTTGAAATCGAAGATTACAGTAAACTACTGGCAGCTCTGGATGCAGAGTTTGGTGACCATATTATGAAGTCTGATGACCAGACAGCAAGAATAGCCGTCTGGCCAAAGGATAACGATATAGAAATTTCCCTGATCATGGCCAGGGCCGGATTTTTTACCCAGGAAGTAAAAACCAGTTTTAATATTCTTTATACGGGAAAATAATGCGGACCCCCACAAAGGGTAACAGCTTCTGTGCAATAAAGAGCTGTCTTGTGACTTAACTTTTATTTGAATGTAAAAAAGGCCAGGTATTGTACCCTGGCCTTTTTTATTATTTCCTGCGTGCCGCCTGAATTTTCAAACGTAGTGCATTCAGCTTGATAAAGCCTTCCGCGTCTTTCTGGTTGTAGGCGCCGGCATCATCTTCAAAGGTGGCGATATTTTCATCGAACAGGGAATCGGTCTCTGACTTACGGCCAACAGCTGAAACACTACCTTTATATAATTTAACGCGCACCACGCCGTTCACGGTCTTCTGTGACTCGTCGATCATGGTCTGCATCATCCTGCGCTCGGGGCTCCACCAGTATCCGTTATAAATCATTGAGGCATAACGCGGCATCAGTTCATCTTTCAGATGCGCGACTTCACGATCAAGCGTTAGCGATTCAATCGCACGATGCGCCTTCAGCATAATGGTGCCGCCAGGTGTTTCGTAACAGCCGCGTGACTTCATGCCGACATAGCGGTTCTCAACGATATCAAGACGACCCACACCATTGGCGCCGCCAACATTATTCAGCTCGGTGAGCACCTCGGCCGGGGTCATGGCCTTGCCATTGATCGCAACAATATCGCCCTGCCTGTAGGTCAGTTCAAGGTAAGTCGCTTTATCCGGTGCCTGCTCGGGTGATACCGACCAGCGCCACATATCCTCTTCCGCCTCTGCCCATGGGTCTTCCAGGATGCCGCCCTCGTAGGAGATATGCAGCAGGTTGGCATCCATCGAATAAGGTGATTTTTTACCCTTATTGAAATCAACCGGGATATTGTGGCTCTTGGCATAGGCCATGAGCTTCTCACGCGAATTCAGGTCCCACTCACGCCATGGCGCGATCACATGTACATTGGGTTTCAGTGCATAGGCACCCAGCTCGAAACGCACCTGGTCATTACCCTTACCGGTGGCACCGTGGGAAATCGCATCGGCACCGGTTTCATTGGCAATTTCAACCAGGCGCTTGGCGATTAGCGGACGCGCTATCGAAGTACCGAGCAAATACTCGCCTTCATAGATGGTGTTGGCGCGAAACATAGGAAAGACATAATCACGGACAAATTCTTCACGCAGGTCTTCAATATAGATTTCCTTGATACCCATCGCCTTTGCCTTGGCGCGAGCCGGCTCAACTTCTTCACCCTGACCGATATCGGCTGTAAAGGTTACTACTTCACAACCGTATTCATCTTCCAGCCATTTAAGAATGATGGAGGTATCCAGGCCGCCTGAATAAGCGAGTACCGCTTTTTTAATATTTGATTTGCTGGCTGACATCAAGTCACTCCGCTTTGAAGGTCACAATGGATGGCGATTATACCGGAGAGAGGCGATCAATAAATACCATCCGCTGATAATCCGCCTTTTTATCAGCAACCGGGCCGTGTTATGGCTCGAATTTATTACATTAGCAAATTCGACTATAGACCGATTAGCTTCTATAATTCGCCTTCCGGCGTATATTGCCGGGTTTGACGGTGGCACCAGACCCGGGCATATCAATAAACGCTACAACGAATAATTTCGTAGAAAATAAGCATTAATTAATCAAATTGACGCTATTTTCTTCGAACACGCGAGACTTAGTATGACTGATTTACACGATATCGATCCCCAGGAAACACGGGAATGGCTGGATGCACTCAGCGCCGTCATCGAAAACGAAGGGCCAGAACGCGCGCATTTTCTGCTTGAGCAATTAATTGATAACGCACGGCGTTCGGGCAGCAACCTGCCGTTCACCAATAATACAGCCTACCTGAACACGATTCCGCCTCACCTGGAAGAACGCACACCGGGTGACTCTGCCATGGAATGCCGTATTCGTTCACTGATTCGCTGGAACGCGATGGCGATGGTGGTCCGCGCCAACAAAGAATCTTCCGAGCTCGGTGGTCACATTGCCAGCTTTGCCTCAGCCGCGACACTCTATGATGTCGGTTTCAATCACTTCTTCCACGGTGCTGACCATGAACAGGGCAGCGACCTGGTCTTTATACAGGGCCACTCAGCGCCAGGCATTTATTCACGCGCCTACCTCGAAGGCCGCTTGAACGAAGAACAACTGGATAATTTCCGTCAGGAAGTCGATGGCAACGGCCTGTCTTCCTACCCGCACCCATGGCTGATGCCTGACTTCTGGCAGTTCCCAACGGTATCGATGGGCCTGGGCCCAATTATGGCCATTTATCAGGCGCGTTTTATGAAGTACCTGAACGACCGCGGCATTTCTGATACCAGCAAACGCAAGGTCTGGGCCTTCTGCGGTGATGGTGAAATGGACGAGCCGGAATCAAAAGGCTCGCTTACCCTGGCCGGTCGCGAAAAACTCGATAACCTCGTTTTCGTTATCAACTGTAACCTGCAACGCCTTGATGGCCCGGTTAACGGCAATGGTAAGATCATCCAGGAACTGGAATCCACCTTCCGCGGTGCTGGCTGGAATGTGATCAAGGTAATCTGGGGCAGCTACTGGGATGAACTGCTCGCCAAAGACAAAGATGGCCTGTTACGCAAGCGCATGGAAGAAGTGGTCGATGGCGATTACCAGAACTACAAGGCCAAAGACGGCGCTTATGTGCGCGAGCATTTCTTTGGCGCCTACCCTGAGCTCAAGGACATGGTTGCAACCATGTCGGATGATGCAATCTGGCGCCTGAACCGCGGCGGTCACGACCCCCATAAAGTCTTTGCTGCCTATGCATCAGCAGTGAAACACGAAGGCCAGCCAACCGTCATTCTGACCAAAACCGTAAAAGGCTACGGCATGGGCCAGGCCGGTGAAGGCCAGAACACCACGCACTCACAGAAGAAGATGGGTACCGAGGGCCTGATCAAGTTCCGCGATCGTTTCGCTATCCCTATTTCCAACGAGCAGGCTGAAAAAGCCGAGTACTATCGCCCGGCCGATGACAGTGAAGAGATGAAATACATGCAGGCACGCCGCAAGGAGCTGGGCGGTTATCTGCCTTCACGTACCAAGATGGCTGAGGCACAGAAGGTGCCCGATCTCTCTATTTTTGAAAGCATGCTGGAGAGCACCGGTGATCGCGAGATGTCGACCACCATGGCATTTGTACGCATGCTCACCCTGCTGGTGCGCGACAAGGGCATAGGCAAGAACATCGTACCCATCGTACCTGATGAAGCACGTACCTTCGGTATGGAAGGCATGTTCCGCCAGCTTGGCATTTATTCTTCGGTTGGCCAGTTATACGTGCCACAGGACAAGGGCCAGGTCATGTTCTATAAAGAGGATAAGTCTGGCCAGGTACTGGAAGAAGGTATCAACGAGGCCGGCGCCATGTCTTCATGGATTGCGGCTGCGACCGCCTATGCCTCACACGGCGTCAATATGATTCCGTTCTACATTTACTACTCCATGTTCGGTTTCCAGCGTATTGGTGACCTCGCCTGGGCAGCCGGCGACATGCAGGCACGCGGCTTCCTGATCGGTGGCACTGCGGGCCGAACTACGCTGGCGGGCGAAGGTCTGCAGCATCAGGATGGTCATGGCCTGTTAATGGCTTCAACCATTCCTAACTGTATCGCCTATGACCCCTGTTTTGCCTATGAAATGGCCGTGGTGATTCAGGACGGCATGCGTCGCATGGTGCAGGAACAGGAAAACGTGTACTACTACATCACCGCGATGAACGAAAACTACACGATGCCGGCAATGCCCAAAGGCGCTGAAGATGGCATCCTCAAAGGTATGTACACATTCAGTAAGCACAAGGCGAAAAAAGGCCAGCCGAAAGCACAGCTGTTCGGCAGCGGTACCATTTTGCGCGAAGTGATTGAAGCGGCTGAACTGCTCGACAAGGACTGGGGCGTGAGCGCCGATGTCTGGAGCATCACCAGCTACAACGAGCTATCTCGTGAGGCACGCGACTGTGAGCGCTGGAACATGCTCAACCCGGAGAAGAAGGCACGCGTCAGCTATGTTGAAAAAACACTGAGCAAATGCGAAGGCCCTGTGATCTCTTCATCGGATTATGTACGCAACGTCGCTGAGCAGATTCGCAACTTTGTGCCAATGACCTATACCGTACTCGGTACTGATGGCTTTGGTCGTTCAGATACGCGCAACAAGCTACGTCGTCACTTTGAAGTGAACGCCCACTACGTCGTACTGGCGACACTGAAGACCCTGGCCGACGAAGGCACGATACCCGCCTCCAAGGTCAGCGATGCGATCAAGCAGTACGGCATCGACGTTAACAAACCTAACCCGCTACACGCTTAGGAAGGACGAGACATGGCAGAAATTAAAGACATTCTTGTTCCCGATATCGGTGATTTTTCGGGCGTTGAAGTTATCGAGATACTGGTCTCACCGGGCGATACCGTTAGCATTGAAGATCCGCTGGTTTCCCTGGAGTCCGACAAGGCGGCAATGGAGATCCCCTCCGAATTTGCTGGCGTGGTAAAAGAAATCAAGGTCAGCCTGGGCGATGCCGTTTCCGAAGGTGATCTGCTGATGACCATGGAGATATCTGAGACGACAGCCGCCGCTGCACCTGCTGAGAAACAGGCAGAGCCTGCGAAAGAGACACCCAAGGCCGCGGCACCCGCGCCTGCAGCAAAACCAGCACCGGCCCCGGTACCCGCTGTGCAACGACAGGCAGCAGCACCGGTAGCCATGGCCATCGATGAGGCCAGCTTCAGCAAGGCACACGCCAGCCCGGCGGTACGCAAATTTGCCCGTGAGCTGGGCGCCAACCTGGGACAGATCACCGGCTCCGGCCCCAAAGGCCGTATCCTCAAAGATGACGTTAAGGCCTTTGTTAAACAGGTTTTGACTTCTGGCACGGTGGGTGCACCTCAGGGCGGCCTGTCAGTTGAACCTATGCCCGAAATTGACTTTGGCCTGTTCGGCGATATTGAAATCCAGCCGCTAACCAAGATCAACAAGCTCACCGGCAAGTTCCTGCACCGCAACTGGGTCAACATCCCGCACGTTACGCAGTTTGATGAAGCCGATGTCACCGACCTCGAGGTCTTCCGCAAGGAACTCAACGATGAGCACAAGGATGCTGGCATCAAGGTCACCATGGTCGCCTTCCTGGTCAAGGCTGTAGCCTCTGCCCTGAAAGAATACCCACGCTTTAATTCTTCACTGGATGCATCGGGTGAAAACCTGATCCTGAAAAAATACATCAATATCGGCGTTGCCATGGACACACCAGCTGGCCTGGTCGTTCCTGTAATCAAAGATGTTGGCTGTAAATCTCTGATCGACATCGCCAAAGAAGTGGTCGAGACCAGCGCCAAAGCACGCAACAAGAAACTCAAGCCTTCGGATATGGAAGGTGGCTGTATCAGTATTTCCAGCCTCGGCGGTATCGGCGGCACTGCGTTCACCCCGATTGTGAATGCACCCGAAGTAGCAATTCTCGGTGTCTCACGTGCATCAATGAAGCCAATCTACAAAAATAGCGAATTTGTACCGCGCCTGATGATGCCGCTGTCGCTGTCGTACGACCACCGCGTTATCGACGGTGCCGACGGTGCGCGTTTTACCACATTCCTCGGTCAGATTCTGGCTGATACTCGCAGACTGGTTCTTTAGGCCCAGATTTAGGAATTACGCATGGCCAATATTGTTAAAGTTGAAGTACCCGACATCGGTGATTTTTCTAACGTTGATATTATCGAAGTCGTTGTTGCCGCAGGTGATGTTGTCGCCGAAGAAGACGCCTTAATTACGCTGGAGTCCGACAAGGCCAGTATCGAAATTCCTTCGCCTTTTGCAGGCACCGTAAAAAAGGTACTGGTCAAGGTCAACGACAAGGTTTCACAGGGTGACATCATTCTTGAAATGGAAGTTGCTGGTGATGCAGCAGCTGAAGCACCAACTAAAAAAGAAGCATCGGTGGCTAGCGAGCCAAAAACTGAAGCCGCACCCGCACCAGTTGCCGCAGCCATTCCCGAAGGCAGTGACAAGCATGCCGAAGTGGTAGTCCTGGGCTCAGGCCCCGGCGGTTATACTGCTGCCTTCCGTGCAGCCGATCTGGGCAAGAGCGTGATCCTGATCGAGCGCTTCGATAATATTGGTGGCGTCTGCCTGAATGTCGGCTGTATTCCATCAAAGGCACTGTTGCATACCGCACAGATCATCAACGAAGCCGAAGAGATGGGCGCGCACGGCGTGGTTTTCGGCAAGCCGAAAATCGATATCAAAAAAATCGTCGAGAATAAAAACAAAATCATCGGCCAGCTCACCGGTGGTCTCGCTGGCCTGGCAAAGCAGCGCAAAGTTGAAATCGTTAATGGTTACGGCAAATTTACCTCACCGAAAACCATCGATGTTGTCGATAAAGCCGGTAAGACAATCACCGTTTCATTCGATAACGTGATTATCGCTGCCGGTTCTTCGGTAATGCGCATCCCCGGCTTCCCTTACGATGACGAACGCCTGATGGATTCAACTGGCGCGCTCGAACTGAAAGAAGTGCCCAAGCGCCTGCTGGTTATCGGCGGCGGCATCATCGGCCTGGAAATGGCCACGGTTTATGATGCGCTCGGCTCGAAAGTTTCTATCGTTGAACTCTCGCCCGGGCTGATCCCCGGCTGCGACCGCGATCTGGTACGCCCCCTGGAAAAACGCGTCAAGGCTCGTTACGAAAACATCTGGCTAAACGCCAAGGTTACCGCTATCGAATCACAAAAAGCGGGTCTGAAGGTTTCCTTCGAAGGCAAGAACGTGCCCGAGACCGATACCTTCGACCGTGTCCTGCTCGCCGTTGGCCGCAGCCCGAATGGCAAACTGATCGATGCTGAAAAGGCGGGTGTGATTGTCGATGAACGTGGCTTCATCGCTGTCGACAAGCAGATGAAAACCAACGTGCCAAACATCTACGCCATCGGCGATATCGTCGGCCAGCCGATGCTGGCGCACAAGGCTACGCACGAAGGTAAAACTGCCGCCGAGGTCATTAGCGGTATGAAGTCATATTTTGACGCCAAGACCATTCCTTCGGTGGCCTACACCGACCCGGAGGTTTCCTGGATGGGCACCACCGAAGATCAGGCCAAGGCGCAGGGCATCGAATATACTAAGGGCGTGTTCCCATGGGCAGCCAGCGGTCGCTCACTGAGTATCGGCCGCAACGAGGGTATGACCAAGGTACTGTTCGATAAGCACACGCACAAGATCATTGGCGCCGGCATGGTCGGCACCAATGCTGGAGAGCTGATTGCCGAAGCGGTACTGGCACTGGAGATGGGCGCCGATATCGAGGATATCGCGCTGACCATCCACCCGCACCCGACGCTGTCGGAGACCTTTAACTTCGCTGCCGAAGTCGCTGAAGGTACCTGTACCGATATCTACGTGCCGAAACGTTAATGGCTATCCGGGAATGAATCAGGACTGTACTGATTCATTCCTTTTAATCCAGTCGGCAAACGTGTCATCGGTATAAGTCTGGCTGTCTGCGATCGGTTCAACTATTTTCCCATTCTCATCCATCACCGGATACGGTAGTTTTTTCTGCCGACAATACTCCGCCACTTTTGGGTGGCAGGCCTCGAATAACAGGGCCTGGTAAATATCATCATCCAGCCGTCGTTCATCGTACATCCCCGCAACTGAACGCTGTCGATAGGCCTCGTACAGCACCAGCGCCGAGGCCACCGAGACATTCAGCGACTGCACGAAGCCCATCATCGGGATGGTGACATGTTCATCCGCCATGGCTATTGCCTGCTCACTGATACCCTCCAGCTCTTCACCCACCAGTATCGCAGTGGGTCGGGTGTAATCAGCCTCCCTGAAATCTTTTGAGGTTTTACAGAGACTGGTGGCAACAATCTGGAGACCCTGCTGTTTTAGATGCTGGATGCCCTGCTCGGTCGTCGGGTGCTTGACCAGTTTCAGCCAGCGCCGGATACCACTTGCAGCCATTTGCGACAATCGAAGCGAAGTCAGTTGTGTGATCGCGTGTATCTGCAGGCCACCAACCGCCTCGAGTGTACGGCCAACGGCGGCCAGGTTATGCGGCTTTCTGACATTCTCCATAACCACGGTGAGGTCGAGCTGTCTTCTGGCCAGTGTGGCTTTGATGGTTTCCAGGCGTTCCGGGGTCATAAAAACTGCATACCGATAAAAAAGACCCTCGGATTATATGCCGTGCGCATTGCATTCTAAACCCTGCCTCCTTACAATGAGAACATTATGAGAACAAATATCCTGACCGACAACCAGCGCACGGTACTGGAATTCATCCAGCGCTACGTTACCAGCCACGGCTTTGCGCCCAAGCTACAGGAGATCGCCGAGAGCATCGGCATCAACTCGCGTGGCGTGGCACATCGCTATGTGCAGGCACTGGTCGATGCCGGCTTCGTGGCTATCGACAAAGGTAGACACCGCGGCATCCGACTCCTCAGGGGAGACCCACAGCAACGCGAAAACACCCTGCCCCTATTAGGCAAGATCGCCGCCGGCAAGCCGATTGAAGCCATTCCCGGTGAAGACGAGATCAACCTGGCTGAGTTTTTTGGCAAAAATAATTTTGCTGTGCGCGTGCAGGGCGACTCGATGATTGATGCCGGTATTTTTGATGGTGATGTGGCGGTAATTAAATTCCGCGAAACTGCCAATGATGGTGATATCGTCGTTGCCCTGATCGATGAACAGGAAGCCACCCTGAAACGTTTCAAGCGCATACAACAGGGGCGCTATATCCAGTTGATCCCCGAAAACGCCAGCATGGAACCGATGACCTACGAGGCCAGCAGGGTAAGGATTCAGGGCGTGCTCGTCGGCCAGCTCAGAAAATATACATGAACAACCGCACCAATCACTGGCCGCGTGCGATTGCACTGATTGACATGAATGCCTTTTTTGCCTCGGTCGAACAGCGCGACTTTCCCTCCCTGCTCGGCCAGCCCATTGCAGTGACCAATGGCCTGCGCGGCAGCTGTGTTATCACCAGCTCTTACGAGGCCCGCGCCCGCGGCGTGCGTACCGGCATGCACCTGAGGCAGGCCAGGCAGCTTTGCCCGAACCTGATCCAGCGACCTTCTCGCCCCGAGGTTTATGCCCGCGCTTCTACCAATATCATGCATGCCATCCACGAGATATGTCCGGACGTCGAGGTATTCTCCGTTGACGAGGCCTTTGTCGACCTGACCCCCTGCCAGCAGCTGTACGGCTCACCCGAGGCGGCCGGGCATTTATTAAAGCAGGCCGTGTACCGCGCCTCCGGCCTGCTCTGTTCGATTGGCATCAGCGGTGACAAGACTACCGCCAAGTACGCCGCCAAGCTCAACAAACCCGATGGCTTTACCGTGATCCCACCCTGGGAAGCAAAACAACGCCTGCAACACGTGCTGGTGACCGAACTCTGCGGCATTGGCAAAAATATCGGCCAGTTTCTTGAGGATCACGGCGTGCGCTTTTGCGGTGATATGGAAAAACTGCCGATCAGCGTACTGGCACGACGCTTTGGTAATCCGGGCAGGCGCATCTGGTATATGTGCCAGGGCCAGGATCCCGAACCACTACATACCAGTGTCGCCGCTCCCCAATCCATCGGCCACGGCAAGGTGATGGCGCCGAATACCCGCGACCGCGAAATAATCCTGACCTTCCTGCAGCACATGTGTAGCAAGGTGGGTGCACGCCTGCGCCGCCATGATTTTGAAGCGCGGACGTTCTGGTTTGGCCTGCGCACGCAGCACGAATGGCTCGGTGACAAAATTCGCCTGCCCGCATTCAGCAGCGATCACCGGCCTATTTACCAGCTCTGTCAACAACGCCTGAAATATATCTGGCAGGACGAAGGTATCTGGCAGATCCAGATTACCGCGCTCGATCCACGGCCTGCGGCGATGCAAATGGACATGTTCGCCAGCGCACCCGAACAGCTTGCACGCGACAAACAACTGCACCACGCCATGGATAGCATCAACCAACGCTATGGCGAATTCACCCTGTCACCCGCCCGATTACTGAATCGCTCCGACATGCCCAATGTGATCGCACCGGCGTGGAAACCGAGCGGGCACCGCAAAACAATCTAAACTGCTCAAATATAACGTATTGCGTTATATAACGTATTTCGTTATATTTTAACCATGGCACGCCTACATCCCGGGATCGTACTACTGGAACAACATCTGAGACCGCATAATCTCAGCCAGAACCAGATCGCGCGTGCAATCAGGGTACCGCCACGACGCATCAATGAGATTATCCTCGGTAAACGCGCCATCAGCGCCGACACTGCCCTGCGGCTGGCACGCTATTTTGGCAACAGTGCCAATTACTGGATGCATCTTCAGGCAGAATACGACCTGGAACAGGCACGCGAAAAAATCGGTATACCCCTCAACCTGGTTCAACCCCTGTACATGAACGAGGAACTATTACCCCAGACACAACCAGACACGGCCGATACACCGACCATCGAAAAAAACATTAAACGACGGATGCTGCGATGAGCATTAAAAGACTAAAAACCTACGCCAACCCATGGCAGCCACAATCGAGCAGGGCGATATACGATAACCCCTGGTTTAGCCTGCATGAAGATGAAGTGATCAACCCCGGCGGCGGCATTTCGCACTATGGCAAGATCCTCTTTAAAAATATCGCTATCGGTGTCATCCCCATCGATGAGCACAACAACACCTGGCTGGTCGGCCAGTACCGTTACGTTCCCGACTGTTATTCCTGGGAAATACCCATGGGTGGTGGACCACTGGATATTCACCCGCTCGAATCGGCAAAACGCGAGCTCAGGGAAGAAACCGGCCTTACTGCAACGTACTGGCAGGAGATCATGCAACTACACACCTCAAATTCCGTTACCGATGAACATGGCGTGGTTTATATCGCCAGGGGGCTCACCGAGGGCGAGACAGAATTCGAAGAAACCGAAGACTTAAAAATACAAAAGCTGCCACTGGAAGAGGCTTTTGAACGTGTGATGAACGGTGAGATAACCGACGCAATCAGCATCGCCGGGTTACTCAAATTAAAACTATTAGACCTTTAAGCAGCGGTACTCGAAAAACGTTGGTCAAGGTAGGCATTGATCGCCGATGATTCGTATAACCACTTCACTTCACCCTTTTCTTCAATACGCAGACAGGGCACCTGGTATTTGCCGCCCTGCTCGATGAGCTCGGCATTCCATTTTGGATCATTGCGGGCATCACGCAATTCAATATTCAACCCCAGACGTCGAATAGTACGTCGTGTTTTTACACAGAAGGGACACTGGGCAAACTGGTACATCGCCATATTAGCTGTTGCCGCATCCAGCTCTGCTCTTTTTTCTGGCGTATAAACAGGAACACTCGGTCTGGTCAGCCAGTCAACAGCAATAATAATTTGCCCAAGAATCCAGCGAATTGCCTTAAACACATAACTCATTATTAATACTCTAACTTAAAAT
>JAOUPA010000024.1 GCA_029880105.1 Gammaproteobacteria bacterium | reverse complement strand
CGATGAGAATCACGCCATATTCCAGGCCAAGCTAGATCTTGCGCGTCAGCATCTTGCCGCAGTTCGTCAGCGTTGGTCCAGTCTTGCAGTCAATATGGATGAGCCTGCTGTTGATCACCTCGATTTATTAACTGCAGATGAACAGGCTGCTATTCGTGACGGCGATAGCCTGCTTGCTTTATTAATGCGGCGTGATGTGCTGGTTTCTTATAGAAAAGAAATCAAACAACGTATGCGTGAGATTTTCCGTGGGCAGGAAATGGAGCTGTTGCGTAATACGTTGCGTAGTAAACACGTTGCGATAAAAAATAATCGATTATTTATTGCAACGCATATGCATGCAGGTGACGGTAACGTACACACAAATATTCCAGTACATTCTGATAACTATCGCATGTTGCGCGAGGCCGATAAGCTGGTTGATCGGGTTATGGAGTTGGCGCAACAGCTAGATGGTGTGATTTCTGGTGAACACGGTATTGGCCTGACCAAGATTCAGTATCTCGAACCTGAAAAGCTGGAGGCGTTTGTTCAATACAAGCAGAAAATTGATCCGCATGGACATTTTAACAAAGGTAAGTTAATGCCAGGATCAGGTTTGGGAAATGCCTATACGCCTTCATTGGCACTGGTGCAACAAGAAGCCTTAATTCTTGAAGAGAGTGAACTCGGGTTGCTCAATGATGATGTCAAGCATTGTCTGCGTTGTGGCAAGTGTAAGCCTGTCTGCATGACGCATGTGCCGCGTGCCAATCTTTTTTATTCACCAAGAAACAAAATCCTTGCTTCGGGGTTAATCACAGAAGCCTTTCTCTATGAAGAGCAAACACGTAGAGGTGTCTCGATTCGCCATTTTGATGATCTCAATGATGTTGCCGACCATTGCACTGTCTGCCATAAGTGTTACAACCCATGTCCGGTTGATATTGATTTTGGTAATGTTTCCATTCGCATGAGAAAGATTCTGAAAGATCGTGGTAAAAAACGATTCAACCTTGGTGGTTGGGCAGCAATGCAGTTTCTTAATGTCAACGATCCAGCCATTATTGCAGTTATGCGATTTGCGATGGTTAAAAACGGCTTTAGAGCGATTAACCTTGTGCATTCAATTGTGAAAAAAATTGGCTTGTTTGGTCAGAGTAATCGTATCCCGCCTACTACTACAGGTAATACACCGGTTAATGAACAGATTGTGAATTTTGTACGAAAACCCATGCGTGCAAAAATACCAGCTAAACCATTACGTAGTCTGCTGGGATCGGAAGATGCCTCTCAGGTTGTGATAATTCGAGATGCAGAAAAAACCAATGCAGATTCTGATGCGGTGTTTTATTTTCCTGGCTGTGGTTCAGAACGCCTGTTTAGCCAGGTAGGTATGGCAACCTTGGCTATGTTGTATGACGTAGGTGCAAAAACAGTATTGCCACCCGGCTATCTATGCTGTGGTTATCCGCAGACATCATCGGGTGATGCGGAGAAAGGGCAGGCGATTAGTACGGAAAATCGAGTGCTATTTCATCGCATTGCCAATACACTTAATTATCTCGATATTAAAACAGTCATTGTCAGTTGTGGCACCTGTATGGATCAGTTGCTGAAATATGAATTTGAAAAAATATTTCCCGGTTGTCGCATGCTTGATATACATGAATACCTGATGGAAAAAGGTGTTGTGCTGAAAAATGATAACGGTACGAAGTATCTTTACCATGACCCCTGCCATACACCAATAAAATTATATAATCCTACCAAGGTTGTATCGAGTCTAATGAATCAGTCTGTGCTGCCCTCTGATCGTTGTTGTGGTGAATCGGGTACCTTGGCTACAGCAAGGCCCGACATTGCAGATCAGCTTCGTTTTCGTAAGCAGGAAGAGCTGCAAAAAGGTATGAAAAAACTGGGTGCAGACAATGGTCAAAAAGTAAAAATGCTGACTTCATGTCCAGCATGTCAACAAGGTCTGTCACGTTATCAGGATGATACGGGGCTGGAAACGGATTATATCGTTGTTGAACTGTGTCGAAATAACCTGGGTGATAACTGGCAACAGCTGGCCTTGGATAAAATTCAATCAGGTGGTATTGAAAGGATATTGTTATAGGCGTATAAACTGGTAAGTGAGACAAATTATTGTGAGATTTAGCCATGATTGAAGACTTCAAAGGTGATGAATCCTGGCGAATGTTCAGAATTATCAGTGAGTTTACCGAAGGTTTCGACAAGCTTGCCAACATAGGTTTTGCTATTTCAATATTTGGCTCTGCGCGCACTCAGCCAGATAATTATTATTATTTAAAAGCAGCTGAGATCAGCGGGCGACTGGCTAAGGAGAAATACTCGATTATCTCCGGCGGTGGTGGCGGTATTATGGAGGCGGCAAATAAAGGTGCATTTGAGAATGGCGCCACCTCTGTAGGTCTGAATATCAAGCTGCCGCATGAGCAAATACCTAATAAGTATCAGAATATATCTTTGTTATTTAGTTACTTCTTTGCGCGCAAGGTTAACTTTGTTAAATACTCTATGGGTTACGTCTGTATGCCTGGTGGGTTTGGCACACTGGATGAGTTTTTCGAATCGCTTACGCTGGTGCAAACAGAAAAGATTTATAAAATGCCGATAGTTTTGTTTGGTGCTGATTATTGGTCAGGGTTGCTTGACTGGATGCGAGACAAAATGCTCGAATACGGTACCATCTCTGAAAAGGACTTCGACCTGATTGTGGTGACAGATGATGTTGATGAAGTGGTTGAGATAATGAATCGTCATCGCGAAATTAAGCTTAAGCATATCGAAAAGGCTCATCGTCAGTTTGAGGAAACGGCTCTGCCCAAAAATATTGAAGACTTGATCAAGGATATTGTCCGGAATAATAAATAACAGTAGGCTCATTTAATTGAGCTTAGTAATTCGTAGGCTCTGCGAATTTTAATAAATTCTGATGGGTCACCACCTTTGTCGGGATGGTGTTTGGCGGCGAGTTCCCGATAACGCTGTCTGATCATGGCATGGTCTGCAGTTTCATTTAGCTCCAGAATATTAAGACTGGATAGGCGGCTATCGTTGCTTTGATAGATTGTCCAAAATTTTTCCAGTAGCTTTTCCACATCCTCTAGTGTCGTGTTTTCAAAATTTTCCCAGTCCAGATAATATTCACTGAGCTTTTTGTTTGACACTTCGGATAGGGATTTGCAGCTCGAGTTATTTGTGGTCACAACTAACTGAATGTGCAGTGGTGAAATATCGAGATATAGCCGCTCTTCTTCAAGTAGTTGTCTCTGTAGCTGATATAGTGCGTTCATTACCATAAAATGCTTCTGAAAGACTGCGAGCTGATAGTCTTCATTGATATCGCTAAAGCCAGCATGGTCATCCAGTGACTTGATGATCATGTACTCCGTTATGCCATCAGGGTGTTGGTGTAGAAGTGACAGTATATCGGGGATTAATGGGTTTTTTGTCATGCCTCCTGTCCGGGTTCGGCTGGTTAGTCAGCTGAGGGTATTTCCACGCCCTCATTTTCAAGCATGGAGATAAGTTTGATTAGCGGCAGTCCAATCAATGAGTTCGGATCTTCTCCGTCAAATTTTTCAAACAGGGTAATACCAAGGCCCTCGGATTTGAAGCTGCCGGCACAGTTATAAGGCTGCTCTTTTTTCAGGTAGCGTTCAATCATTAGTGGAGATAATTTTCTGAAAACGACGGTATAGGGTTCACAGATTGTCTGCTTTGCGTCTGTCCTGGTATTGAGCAGACACAGGCCGGTCTGAAAAACTACACGTTGCCCCGAGGCAGCAGTGAGCTGTTTGACGGCATTTTCGTAGTTACCCGGTTTGGTTAATGGTTGGCCATTGAGTACGGCGCTCTGGTCAGAGCCAATGATCAGCGCATCATAACCCTGGGCTTTGACCTTTTCGGCGACCGCCTCTGCCTTGAGCTCTGACAGGCGCATCACCATATTCTCGATGCTTTCGCCGGCTAGCGGGCTCTCATCAATACCAGGTGAGAGGCAGCTAAATTCAATTTGTAGCCGCTCGAGCAAGGCTTTGCGAAAGGGCGAAGTTGAGCCGAGAATAAGCTTCATAGACATGTCTTTAATTTCAAATAAAGTCAGGATTTTAAACGATTATATTGATGGCAGGCACGATTTTGTTGTGCCATATCAGCTATGTATTTGATATTTTAGGGAATGCTAATGTTTAGCTAGGTGTTGAGCCAGAACTTATTGAATTGTATAGAATATATACAGAAATCAGGTTTTGCTTTAAAATAGTCCGATTATGCCGAAGCAATTGCCTGAGACTGTCGACTTTTTAAAACAGGCCGAGAGAAATGTACGTCTTGAAGGTGTCTGGCCATTGGCCGGGCTCGAGCGACTGTCTGAGGTGTTGGGCGATAATTCAGGTGAATTATATGCCAAGGTAAGTTTTAGTTCAGGTGCTGGTTATCTGTGTATGCAGGGAAGTATTGATGCAGTACTGGTTTTAAACTGCCAACGTTGCCTGGAGCCAATGCAGCATGAAGTCTCTGAGAGATTTAAGTTTGGTCTGATTACCAATGAAGATGAAGCTGATGAGCTGCCGACAGATACTGAGCCGTATCTGGTAGAAGGTGAAGAGCAGTCGTTGATAGATGTACTTGAAGATGAGTTGTTGTTATCGATACCGATTGCAGCGATGCATCAGGAAGAGTGCTCCGAATATCTTCGGCAATTGAATGAAAAGAGGCGGGTGGAGAGAGAGAAATCCAATCCATTTGCCGTACTTAAAGATCTGAAATTAGATTAATTTTAGTTTGTAACATATTGATTATATAGGTTTTAATAGGAGAAGATTCCGTGGCCGTTCAAAAAAGCAGAAAGACACGTTCAAAACGCGGTATGCGCCGTTCACACGATGCATTGACAGGTAAAACATTGTCAGTGGATTCAGCTTCAGGTGAAACACATCTGCGTCACCATGTGACACCAGACGGCTACTATAAAGGCCGTAAAGTTATTGATACAGATAACGCCTTCGAAGACTAACTGATTGTCCATGCCGTTATTGGCCAACCACTGGTCAATGGCGGTATTGATGTTTATCGATGCCAGTTCCGGCGATAATTGCACTTGATGCTATGGGTGGTGACTTCGGTCCGGAAGTCGTACTACCTGCGGCCGTCCAGGTAATTAAAAGACATAGGAATGTCGGTATTATTCTGGTCGGTGATGAGGCCGTTTTAAAGGCAAAAGCCGGGCAATTAGGGATTGACCTTATTGCAATGAAAGATCGGCTCGAAATTCAGCATGCCTCAGAAGTGGTTGAGATGCATGATGAGCCTGCAATGGCAATTCGTAAGAAGAAAGATTCTTCTATGCGCGTGGCGATTAACATGGTTCATGAAGGCCGGGCACAGGCAGCAGTTAGCGCAGGTAATACCGGTGCGCTGATGGGTACGGGTAAGTTTGTGCTTAAAACCGTAAGCGGTATTGACCGGCCCGCTATCTGTACGACGATACCGTCTATTACTGGTCATACCCATATGCTTGATCTGGGGGCCAATGTCGATTGTACAGGTGAAAACCTGTGTCAGTTCGCGATCATGGGCTCAGTACTGGCCGAAGCTATCGACAATAAAGAGAAACCTCGTGTCGGTTTACTCAATATTGGTACCGAAGAAATGAAGGGTAACGCGCTGGTCAAAGAAGCCGATGCACTACTGGCCAAGGCACCTATTAATTACATCGGTTTTGTTGAAGGCAATGATATCTACAATGGTCGTGCCGATGTTGTGGTCTGTGATGGCTTTGTTGGCAATGTGTCGCTGAAGACTTCTGAAGGTGTGGCAAAAATGATTAGCCATTTCATGAAAGAAGAGTTTAACAAAGGGCTCTATAACAGAATTGCCGCAATTATTGCCTTGCCGGTACTGAAGGCATTTAAAAAGCGCATTGACCCACGAGCCTATAATGGTGCCAGCATGCTTGGCCTAAATGGCATTGTTATAAAGAGTCATGGTGGTGCTGATATCTTTGGATTTGCCAATGCTATTGAAATAGCCGTGCTTGAAGTAGAAAAAACCGTTCCACAACATATTCGTTCGAGAATGGAGCCATTGCTGGAGAAAGCAGTTTGAGTTACGCAAGAATTGCAGGTACGGGCAGCTTTCTGCCTGAAAAAATCCTGACCAATAAAGATATGGAAAAGATCGTCGATACTACCGACGAATGGATTCGTGAGCGTACCGGTATCGAAGAAAGACATATTGCTGCTGATAATGAATTTACGGTAGATCTTGCCGAGAAGGCAGCACGAAACGCAATGGAAGCTGCAGGTAAAACCAGTGGTGATATCGATCTAATCATCGTCGCCACCACCACGGCTGATCGTGTATTTCCCAGCACAGCCTGTTTGTTGCAACAGCGGCTTGATATTCATGGTTGCGCAGCTTTCGATGTGCAGGCTGTTTGTACAGGGTTTGTATATGCCCTGGGTATTGCTGATAGCTTCTTTAAATCAGGCACCAGCAAGTGCGCCCTGATTGTTGGTGCGGAAACACTTTCGCGCATCGTTGACTGGACGGATCGTACCACCTGCGTACTATTTGGCGATGGTGCCGGTGCCGTTGTTCTGGAAAGCAGTGATGAGCCCGGTATTATTTCTACACATTTGCACGCCGATGGTCAGTATGAGAGTCTTTTGACTGTACCATTCGGTGTTTCCAGCGGCAGTAAAGTTTTGCTCGATGGCGCAGGTGGTATCACCATGCGCGGCAATGAGGTCTTCAAAATGGCGGTGAATACACTAGGCCGTATTGTTGACGAAACGTTAGCGCATAACAATATGGATAAATCTGAAATCGACTGGTTAGTGCCACATCAGGCAAATACACGTATCATTAATGCCACTGCAAAAAAACTAAAAATGTCGACCGATCACGTAGTTATGACAGTCAATAAACACGGCAATACCTCAGCTGCTTCCGTACCTCTGGCTCTGGATACCGCTGTACGCGATGGCCGTATTCAACGAGGTGAAACCCTGTTGCTCGAAGCCTTTGGTGGTGGTTTTACCTGGGGATCGGCGCTAATCCGCTACTAAATTCTGACGAAACGTATTTATTTGCGGTCATTCGTTGCAGAAATATTGTATTTTTCAGGTTACAATCAAAACCGTTTAATTGATAACTTATATCAGGATGCAGTGATGATGAAAAATTATAGTATGAAGATAGCAGGAACACTTGTTGTTGGTATGATGCTGGCTGCAACAGGTTGTACAACAACAGATGTAACATCTAGCACGAGTAGTACGGTAGATACTATTACACCTGATGTAACCCTGAATCGATTTGTCGATGTGCGTATTGCTTCAATTAAAAAAGAGGCGGCAGCAGGTCAGGGTGAAAATCTTGATGCTCTGGCGCAACTCATGGGTAAAACAGACAAACAGGCTTTTTCTGGCTGGATGCAGGTTAATTATGATGTGTTGTTTAATGATCTTCAGCAGCCAAAAGAATTGATCTCTCGCATAGAAACGGTTTCAGCACATACCAAAGATATATAAGTTTAAAATTAAGACTAAAACTAAAAAGCACGCTTATCTCAGGCGTGCTTTTTTATGCCTTAATGGTAGGAGTCAATCTTACTAATTGCTAATATTCTGATTTAATTTTGCTTGAAATATAGGATTGTATTCTTGATAAATGCTGATATAGAATGTCGACTCCACTAAATAAATAAATGATGGTGTAGTAATGGCGGAACGTGAAACCGGTACAGTTAAATGGTTTAACAACTCAAAAGGATTTGGTTTTATCGAGAGACAAGATGGTGAAGATGTTTTTGTACATTTCAACCAGATTCGCGGGGAAGGCTATAGATCTCTTGATGATGGTCAGAAAGTGGAATTCAGTGTCACCAAGGGTGATAAAGGATTCCAGGCTGAGGATGTAACACCAGTTTAATTAAGAAACCTCATTGTAGGTTTCTTTTTTTTTGCGCAGAGTTTGTAATGATCCAGGCGATGGGTCAGCAGGACTCTGCACGGGTGATCATTTCTTCAGCATGTGCGAGTGATTGTTGTGTAATATCAACACCGCTTAACATGCGTGCCAATTCTTCTATTCGCTGTTGACGGCTTAGTATGTCAACATGTGTGCTCGTCTTTTGTTTATCAGAGCGTTTGTGAACCCGCATATGGTAATGTGCCTGGGATGCCACTTGTGGCAGATGAGTAATACAAACCACCTGATTGTTTCTACCGAGTGTGCGTAAGTGCTTCCCGACTATCTCGGCAATACCTCCGCCAACACCGCTATCTACTTCATCGAATATCAAAGTCGGAATGCGTGCCTGTGAAGCTATTATCATCTGAATGGCGAGGCTGATCCGTGCCAGCTCGCCACCAGAGGCAACTCGTGATAGCGCCTTGCAGGTCTGTCCTGAATTTGCAGTTACGGTAAATTCAATGCGATCGATGCCGTGAGCTGTACGCTTATCATGATCATGCTGTGTTATTTTAATAGAAAACAGGCCGCCACTCATTCCCAGTGTTTGCATGGCTTCTGTAATAGCCTTGTTTAACTTTTTAGCAGCTTTGCTGCGGCTATTGCTTAGAGCTATGGCAGCGTTTGTGTAAGTTTGTTCAAGTGTCTTATATTCAGCGCGGAGCTGATCCAGTCTTTCATCGGCATGATCAAGATCGTTTAGCTCCTGTAATAGCTGCTGGTGTAATTCAGGGAGCGTCTCTGGCTCAACGTGATGCTTACGGGAAAGGTCAAGAATAACCTGTAGCCGTTGTTCTACATTATTGAGTTCGGTGGGGTTAAGTTCGAGCGAATCACCATAGTCGCGTAGTAGTGAAATGCTCTCATTAATCTGTACCAATGCTTCATGCAATAGTGAGACGGTAGGGATTAATTTTTCATCAAACTCGGTGATGTGTTCAAGTGTATTAATAACTCGGGATAGATTTGACTGAATATTTAAGTCTTCATCACCTTCGAGACTTTCGAGAGACTGTTGCACTGCTGTAATTAGTTTTTCAGCATGGGCAAGGCGAGAATGTTGTTCATTGAGTAATTCATATTCATCACTGGTAAGTGCAAGTGCATCGAGCTCCTGAGTCTGGAAGCGTAGTAAATCCAGGCGATTACTTCTGTCGCTACTGGCCTGTTCGAGATGCTGTAATTGTTCGCTTACCAGTTTCAGCTGCACATAGGTATTACTAACAGCCTCAATTAGATTGGTGTGGTTTGCATAATCATCAAGTAGTTGCCGTTGCACTACTGGCTTCATTAATGACTGGTGCTCGTGCTGGCCATGAATATCGATCAGCATTTCACCGAGTTCACGTATCAATTGTAAATTTACTGGTGTGCCATTGATATAGGCGCGCGAACGGCCATCTCTTGAAACACGGCGACGCAGTATGCATTCAGTATCTGAATTCAATGATTGCTCAACCAGCCATGAACTTACTGATTCATTATTTTGAATATCAAACTCGGCGGTAATTTCTGCATGGTCTGCGTCCTGTTTGATGCTGTCATTATCGGCACGATCACCCAATACCAGGTCGAGCGCACCCAGTAGAATTGATTTGCCAGCACCTGTTTCACCGGTGAGTGCAGTCAGACCTGACTCGAAATTCAGTTCGAGCGCATCGATGATGGCAAAGTTACGAATAGTCAGATGTAATAGCATGTTGATGAGACCGAATTTTTATTCGCTCCAGCGAAGCTTGGCGCGCAGAATATCAAAATTATTATGCCCCTGAGGGTGTAGCAGGGTGATTCTGTGTTGTTTGCGCTTGATTATAATATGATCGCCAATATCAACGTTGAATGAAGTCTGACCATCACAGGTAAGTTGAGCGATAGCCTGTTTGGTCTCGCTGATCAGAATATTTACCTCGGCACTGGAGTCGACTACAAGTGGCCTACTACTGAGTGTATGTGGGCAAATCGGTACTAGTGTGATGGCATCCAGATCTGACTGTAAAATAGGGCCGCCACTGGAAAGCGCATAAGCAGTTGAACCTGTCGGGGTTGATACTATTAAGCCATCAGCACGCTGGTGATTGACGAACTGCCCATTTATGCGAGTTTCAAATTCGATCATACGAGCTACATCACGTACGTGAATAACAACATCATTGAGTGCGTCAGCAGAAAATATGACCTCTTCATTGCGCACTACGTTGGCCTCGAGCAGGAAGCGTTTTTCCTTAATGTGCTTGCCAGATAAAATATCATCAAGCACGGTGTCAATTTGGTTGGGTGAGATATCAGCGAGAAAACCAAGTCGTCCAATATTAATGCCAATCAGAGGGACATCTTTGTCGGCCAGTGAGCGTGCCGCATTCAGCATAGTGCCATCACCGCCAAGGGCAATGACGATGTCACAACGATTGCCGAGTTCATCACGTGTAACAAAATGACTGTCTACATCAAGCAGGCCATCGACGCTGTTGTCCAGCAGTATTTCGCAGTCCTTATTTTTCAGGAAGCCGAGCAGATGTTCGAGCTTGTCCCTGACCAGCTCGGTGTGAGGTTTGACGATGACCCCGATAGTTTTGAATGACATAGTAATTTCCAGTTACGAATGTTTCTACAATATCATGCAGTAAAGATTGCGCAACACCATTTTATGGCTTATTTAAACGAATCCTTTTTTAGCTGGTAGAGCAGGTCGAGTGCATCACGTGGGCTTAGTGCATCGATGTCCAATGCCTGCAGGCGTTCGATGACCGGGTGGGGCCGGTCACTGAACATTTCAAACTGACCTGTTTCGGCGTGGGCTTCAATGCTATGTTGTTCCAGCGCAACCAGTTTTTTGCGCGCCTGCTTGATCACCTCGGCGGGCACCCCCGCTAGTTGTGCAACCTGTAGGCCATAGCTCTGGTTGGCTGGCCCGGGCTTCACGTTATGCAGGAAGACGATTTTCTCACCATGTTCGACCGCATCGATGTGCACATTGGCGATGCCCGCGAGTTCATCGGGCAGGGCGGTCAGCTCAAAATAATGTGTGGCAAACAGGCTATAAGATTTGTTCCTGCTGGCAAGGTGGTGTGCACAGGCCCAGGCCAGTGAGAGTCCATCAAAGGTGCTGGTGCCGCGGCCGATTTCATCCATCAGTACCAGGCTGTTTTCTGTGGCGTTGTTCAGGATGTTCGCCGCCTCAGTCATTTCCACCATAAAGGTCGAACGACCGCTGGCCAGGTCATCTGAGGCGCCGATACGGGTAAAGATACGGTCAATTGGCCCGATTGTGGCCTTTTTCGCTGGTACATAGCTGCCAATGCAGGCCAGCAATACAATCAGTGCTGTCTGGCGCATATAGGTTGATTTACCACCCATGTTCGGTCCGGTGATAATGTTCATGCGCTTGCTGTCAGTGAGTCTGGTATCGTTAGGTATGAAGCTTGAATTCAGCACACGTTCAACGACGGCGTGGCGGCCTTCCTGAATATTGATACCCGGTGTCTCGATCAGGTCAGGGCAGCAGTAATTCAGGGTCTCAGCACGTTCTGCCAGACAGGTCAGGCTATCAACTTGCGCCAGTGCACGAGCGCATCGCTGCAATGGTTCAAGTTCTGTCAGTAGTGAGCGCAGCACATCTTCGTAAATGGATTTTTCCAGCGACAGTGAACGTTCGCGCGCACTCAGCACCTTGTCTTCGTACTCTTTGAGCTCAGCAGTAATAAAGCGCTCGGTTGTTTTCAGTGTTTGCCGACGCACATATTCTTCGGGTACTTCGTCTGCCTGAAGGCGGCTAATTTCGATGAAGAAACCATGCACCCGGTTATAACCGACCTTGAGGGTCTTGATACCTGTCTTTTCGCGTTCGCGTACTTCGAGCTGGGCTAGAAAGCTATCGGCATTTTTACTGAGCGAGCGCAGTTCATCGAGCTCGGCATTAAAACCTTCGGCGATGACACCGCCATCACGGATTAATACTGGAGGGTTTTCAATAATCGCCGCAGATAGTAACGCTACCACCTCAGGATGTTCATTAATCTCACTAGAGAGCTGTTTCAGTAACGGTGCATGGCACTCTGCCAGTGTTCGCTGTAACAGGGGTAGGTTCTGTAGCGAGAGTCGTAGCGTATCCAGATCGCGAGGTCGTGCTGAGGCCAGGGCTACACGGCTCATAATGCGTTCAATATCACCGATGCTGTGCAGTTCACGCTGTATGTCAGTAAACAATCCGGATTGAATCAATTCACCAATTGCCTGGTGGCGTTGTTGCAGCACGTTGGTATCACGTAGCGGGTTGTGCAGCCATCGGCGCAGGCAGCGGCTACCCATGGCCGTGGTGGTACGGTCGATCACGGAAACCAGGGTATTGTCAGTACCCCCGGATAAGTTGAATTCAATTTCCAGGTTACGCCGGCTGGCGGCATCCAGAATCACCGAGTTATCTGTGCTCTCGACGTGAAGGCCGGTGATATGTGGTAGTGCCGATCTCTGGGTGTGCTGCACATACTGCAGCAGGCAACCTGCTGCCATAATGGCCGAATTCAGACCATCGCAGCCGTACCCGCTCAGATCGCGGGTGCCAAACTGTGCATTGAGCACACGCTGCGCTGAGTCAATCTCAAACCACCAGGGTGGTTGCTGGTGAATGGCGATTTTTCGGTTGAGCTGCTGCCCCAGATTGCTGAGATATTGCGCCTCTTCAGAAAACAGTAGTTCAGCTGGATTCAGGCGTTCCAGCTCGGCATAAAGGTGTTCCAGTGAATCCAGCTCTAGTACATGAAAACGCCCGGTGGTTACATCCAGTGCTGCCACGCCGTAGCGGTTGCCATGTTGGTGTACCGCGACCAGCAGGTTGTCCTTGCGTTCATTCAGCAGCGATTCCTCGGTCACCGTGCCCGGGGTGACGATACGCAGTACCTCACGTTCGACCGGTCCCTTGCTGGTCGCCGGGTCGCTGGTCTGTTCACAGATCGCGACAGATTCGCCCTGATTAATCAATCTCGCCAGGTAGTTATCCGCCGCGTGATAGGGGATGCCGCACATAGGAATAGGCTGGCCACCGGAATGACCTCGGGCTGTGAGGGTAATATCCAGCAATTTCGCTGCCTTGCGGGCATCGTCGAAAAACATTTCGTAAAAATCACCCATCCTGTAGAACATCAGGGTGTTCGGATGATCGGCCTTGATGCGTAGATACTGCTGCATCATTGGCGTGTGAGTAACTGATTTTTCTACTATTTTGGTCGTGTCTTCGGCCATATTATTATCAGGGGAGGAGGTGGATTCCATCTGGAGATTCTACTAGAAGTTTTAGAGCTGAAACAGGGTAATAGCGTTACCAAATTTGTTGTCTACAGTTTAAGGATGTTTATATTGATGTTTGGTATTATCGGTTGAACCTAGAAACCAATAATAGTGAAAAAGGATTTATGTATAATTATTCCCTGATAACAATGTTAACCACAGCGATGGTTTTACTGGGCTGTGCCTCAAATGCTCAGCATGAACAGGCTGCTTTATCGGACGCCAAAACAGTTGAGGATGTTATACCCATTACGATGGCCAATATACGTGGGCATGAGGCCTTGTATGAGGAGGGCTGGTATGTCATCACCTCCAGCGAGGATGCGTTAGCTTACGCCAGGGAAAAATCAGTCATATCTTCTCGTGAGGCCATTACCCTGGCTTCCAGGTCTATCGCAGAGGAAAGTGAGGAATATGCTGATACATTGTCAAAGCATTGGGATCTTTCTGTCAATCTGGGTAAGCAAACTTTCAGTAAGGGTAAGCGTATTACACGGAAGATGCTTGATGCTTCATCTGAGTTAACGTCAATGCAGGTGGATTATGGTAAAGCTACTTTTAAAAAGGGCTGGTCTCGCTTTGTTAAGGGTAATCTTCATATAGGGCAACGCACTCAAGCAACCCGGGATGAGTTAATGAACCAGCCAGGCGATTACTTTTCCAATCTAAAAGAGGATTTTTCGAATATCTACGATATAACAGCCAGGATGCAGGATGATTATTCGCTCAGGATTGGTGCTACCTGGAGTGATGCATTTAATGATGCGGCTGATTCATTTAATGATGAGTATGAAAGATCTGGTCAATCATCCAACGCGCTCAGTGGGTTGTTCCATATCGTAGTTGGTTATGCCAAGGGTCTATATCAGGGATTATTTAAACCTGCTGGAACAACAGTGGTAAATACAGTATCGGTCGGTGCCCGTGGTGCAGCACAAGCCGTATTCCTGCCGACAGCAACCGCCATTAGCGTTAGTGGCCGAACAGTGCAGGCTATAGGAACGACGGTGTATTACTCCGGTAAATTAGGCATAGAAATTATATCGCCTACAGTTGAAGCAGGATTGTTGAGTGGTATGTCAATTTTGACATTGGGAACAGCACCACTGACTTATGTGACTGGTGCCAGTATTGGTGCTGTTAATCAGGTTGCCTTTACTGCCGCTACGCCTATTGTTACCGCGGGTAGTGAGGTAGCACTAACAGCGGCAGATACAGGTAAGTATGTCGCCTTTGTTGGTTATGATGCCGTGGCTGGTACAAGCAAGGTGGTAATTAACCAGGCAAGTTCAGCTGTTGTGCTAGGTTACAATGCAATCACGGCATTACCGGCACATGTATTTATGGGCGCTATCGATAGTGCTGTGTTTTTAGCCTACGATGGCCCACGCCTTGTTATTGCTTATGCAAAAGGCAATATAAAAAATGAAGATGATGTAGGTATCAGGGTTGATAGCTTGCCGGTAGGGACTGTCGTTGATCTAAATGAACTTGAAAATGAAGGCGTCGAGGTTCGAGTTCTGTCTGATGATCCTTCTATTATCAAAAATGTTATGGAGAAACTGCCTGATGATTTGCGTGAATAATGTCTTTAAAAAGAGTATGAGTGACAAAAAAATATTATCATCCGCTTTATTCTGCCTGGTTCTGGTTGCGTGTGCGACAACAGACAGTGACAATGATCCGCTAAAATATACGCGTAAATTAGTCAAAGAAGGTCATTCTTCTTTATATAATAATGGCGCCTTCCAGGTTCCTGCGACTGAAATAAAATTAATACCTGCAGGAGAATCAGCAACAGATTTAGCATTTGAAATGATGGGCATGCAGGCGCGTCAATCATTTCTTACGTCCATAAAAAATGCGGCGGACTCAATTTATATAATTCCTGAAGGTAGCAAATTGAGTCTTGAATATGCCAAATCAATTAAATCAGGTGGTGAGAAAGCCGGTGAGGGTATTACAGATGTTTCACGACCTGTTGGTACGTTAATCATTGATCGATCATTGAGTACTGGTAAGAATGTTTCGCTGAAGGCGTGGGATTTAGGAAAAGAATCGGCTATTGAAATGAATCGCTATGGTATTGCGATTGAAAAAGGTGGTGTATCAGCAGGCGATATTATTGCTGATGTTGCGACAGATGCAGGTGTTTCAATTGTTAAAAAATCCTGGACAATTGGAGAATATATATCTGAAAAATCCAATAAAGGCGCAAAAAAGAGCCTGCATTACGCTGGTGATGAATTTGTAAAAGGTTATGTTGCTGTGCCAGAAAAAATATCAGTCAGGGTGCATGATGTTGCCCAGGCTGCTGAGTTAACTAATTTCACCGATGGCGTTATTGGTGCAAATGATATTCGAGAAGAATACAGTAACGTTATGACAGATATTGTTGGTGACGCTACTGGTAGTTATTTTGATGATGTGAAGACATCATTCAAAAAGGCGGGCGATGCATTTTCTGAAAGCGTTGGGGTTACAGGTTTTGGCCTGGCACTATTGAAATCTTCGCGTTGGGTGTTGCAGGGCATTCTTTGGGACGGGATTGTTAAGCCGGTAACAAAAATTGGTGCCGGTTCTGTTGGCTATATTGCAGTTAATTTTGCTGCCTTTCCAGTCATGGTGGTCGTCAATGAGGGGATCGCGGTCACTAACCTGGCAGTAGAGGTAACCTGGAATACGGCAGGTGCAGCCTATGACCTGATTGCTCCAAGTGCCAAGGCTGCCGTTGCCTCGGTATTTAGTGTCTTTCAGTTTACTGCGGGTAATGTGCTTGCTGGTACGGCAACAGCGGGTGTTGCGACAGTGGGGGCTACAAGTGTTGTTACAGGGCAGGTTGCTGGCAATACTGTAAAAGGGGTCAGTTATCTTTCGGGTAAGGGTGTGCAGTATATTGGCGTGCCTTTAGTTGCTGCGGGCGTTACTGTAGGTGCAGGTACGGTCGGCGTCGTTGCAGGTAGTGCAGGAGCAGTCACTGGTGCGACAGTCGTTGTTAGTGGTGAGGTTGCATCAGCCACGACACAGTTATTCGGCAATGTGCTCGCAGGCACAACCCTGGTTGCTGGTACCACAACCTCAGTCGTGGCTGGCACAGCAGTCGGTGTATACGAGTTATCCAAAGCGGTTGTTGTACCCGCCAGTTATGAACTGGGAGGGGGTATAGTCCTCGGATACGGAGCGACCAGTCAATTGGCAGCACATAGTGTGCTTGCGGTTGCCGATGCGTCCTACCTTGTTTTGTCTTTAGAGGGGCCGCGTTGGGTAATTTATGCGGTTAAGGGGGATCTTGATAATGGTGATGACCTGCCGCCGGGCACTCTACTTGATCTGGAAGCAATGCAAAATAATGGCGAAGTATTTCAGTATCTTCCTGTCTCTAATGAAGAAATGAGCATTGTGATTGAGCAGGCTTACAAGGACTTGCCGGTATTGGATGAAAAAATCATTCCTGAAGATGAATAAAGAAAACAACCGGGCAATATCTTTATACAATTACAACCCGCGATATTAAAATAAATTAATTATGAAAAGTCACTTTTATGCCTATATCAGTAAAATTCGGTGGCTGCAACGTTGGGGCTTGAAGCGTAATACCATTTCCGAAAATGTGATGGAGCACAGCTGGGAAGTGGCTACTATTGCCCATGCACTGGCATTGATCAGGAATCGCTATTTCGAGGGTGATTTAGATGTTAATGCGATTGCCGTCGCAGCGCTCTATCATGACTGTAGCGAAGTGATCACCGGCGATATGCCTTCACCGATAAAGTACCACTCAAAAGACATTACCCAGGCTTATAAGTCGATAGAGCGCCAGGCAGAATACGAGCTCCT
>JAOUPA010000124.1 GCA_029880105.1 Gammaproteobacteria bacterium | reverse complement strand
GTTCGAAGGCATACAGGACGATATCGTCAGCAGTCTCCGGGCCAACACCCTTCACCGATAGCAACGCGGTGCGCAGCTCATGTGTATCCAGCCGGTTGAGAGCTGCAAACTGGCCAGCATCAAGATACCAGTGACAATATGATTTAAGTCGGGTCGCCTTGACGTTGAAATAACCGACCGGCTTTAGCCAGCTTGCCAGGCGCTTGTGGTGGGTGTTGATAATAACCTGCGGGTTGAGGGCGTTGTTGGCCTTGAGATGAACCATTGCCTTCTCAACGTTAGTCCATGACGTATTTTGCGTTAGCACGGCGCCTACCATAATTTCAAAAGGCGTATCACCGGGCCACCAGTGCTGTGGTCCATAGGCGTCAAACATCACATCGAAGATCTGGCGATATTTTTTGGGCGTACTCATAGGGTGGTGATTCTAGCTGACAAATAGAAAGAAATGATCAGGTGTAGGAATGATATATTTATTGCTCATCCAGCGTCTCGGGATGCTTCCTCTGGTAGGCCCAGGCCAGCAGCATCGTAATAATCGCGCCGACAAAAGCAAGGAACGAATCCTTTTGTGCATCCCATTCATCCCCCTGCGTGCCCAGGTAGGCAACACCGAGTTCAGGGCTTACCACCATTGCAACCACCGCTTCGATGACCTCATAGCAGGCACTGAAAGACATAATCACCATGACGGAAAGAAAATAACTCCACTGCCTTGCTACTTTCGCCAGCCGGATAAGAATTTCATAAAATGGGTAAGCAATGAGAAGGCCGAAAGAGAAATGGACTATACGATCATAGTGATTGCGCTCAAAATCAAATATTGTCTGCAACCAGAACCCGAACGGGGTATGTGCATAGGTATAGTGCGCGCCGACCAGGTGCAGGCTGAGAAATATGCTGAATAGCGCATAGGAAAAATTAGAAAACTGAAAACGGGGATAAGTGTAGACCAGCAAAATGCCATAAATAAAGACCAGCAGGTTCTCGATCAGCCAGTCACGTGGAAATAGCGGATTAATCGCCGTGATGATCCACAATAAAACCAGCCATATGACAAGGCCCTGTAATACCCGGTTATTTCTAAATGACTGCATTGTTAAACTAGCTCCGTTAATTCACAGTACCCACCCGTTTAATTGTTCGTTCCTCGTCACCTTTTTACACGTTTATATGGCAAAGTGGAAGCTGGTAAAACTTGCTACAGCGCACGGGACTGTTATATAAATTAAACGCATGGTAAATAACAACCCAATCACCATCATTGGCTGCGGCTATATCGGCAAACTGCTGGCCCGGCGACTACAGAAGAACAATATAAGCGTCAGCGGTTTTGTCAGCAGCGGAACCAGCATGACCGAATGCCGGCAATGGAACATAGCCTGTGACATTATTGACCTGGATAAACCACTGGCCGACATCGACCTGACACAGAAGCGCGTCATCTACCTGGTACCGCCACCACGCAGTGGCAAGACAGATACACGCATAACGAATTTTCTAAATGCCATCGATAAACACACACCTGAAAAATTCGTATTAATTAGTACCACCGGAGTTTATGGCGACTGCAAAGGTGAGTGGATCGATGAAACAAGGCCATTGAACCCGGTTGCCGACCGGGCATACCGGCGCGCCGATGCCGAACAGCAGGTGCAACAGTTCTGCCAGCAGTATGACATCCCACTGGTCATCCTGCGCGTGGCTGGTATATATGGCCCTGGCAAAATACCAGTGGCGCGTATTAAGAGCGGCCAGCCGATTGTAAATGAACATGACTCCCCTTTCACCAATCGAGTTCATGCACATGACCTTGTTACGATATGTGAAAAGGCATTACTCAATTCGACTATCACCGGAATCTACAATGTCACCGATGGCCACCCGGGCACTATGTATGAATACTTTACCGGCGTAGCCGAAGCACTGAATCTACCCTCACCGCCTGCAATATCACTAGCCGAAGCCCGGCAGCAGTTATCTGAAGGCATGCTGTCTTATATGGCGGAGTCACGGCGCATCAATAACAGCAAATTGCTGAATGATTTTGAACTGGAGCTGCAATACCCGACACTCAAGCATGGGCTTGAACACCTGGTTGAAGCATAAAGGTATAACAAACGATTCAGCCCCATGCCTTCCATAACAACGAGCCACCACTGAGTAATAACAGGCCACCGATAATGGCCAGCTGCTGCCGGTGGCTAATGCCGAGGTGAACCCTGTTACCCAGGTACAGACCCAGGGCCACCAGAGGTAGCGCCAGCAATAGTGAGAAAAACATCTCAGCCTGTAGCAGCAGACCGATAGCCAGGAAGGTGATAATACGCAGTGCACCATCTAGCATAAACAGCCCCGACAGCGTGCCGCGTAACTGCGTCTTGTCGTGCAAACGGTGCGAAAGGTAAACCACGTAAGGCGGGCCTCCGGTACCGAACAGCGCGCCGATTAAACCACCAATCAAACCGGTCGGCAGCGACCACCAGTGGCTGATCGGCCTTTCACTGTGTATATTAAACACATAACGCAGGCCGAAGAAGATAACAAACAGGCCCAGCCCGACCAGCAAAGGCTCACGCGGCAAATTTACCAGCAGGAACGAACCCAGCAGAATGCCGACCAGGCTTGGTGGTAGTAAAAAACGAATCTCATCCCAACGTACCTGCATACGGGTATGCCGGCTGAGCACCACCGAAGCCGCAAAATCAAGCACCAGCACCAGCGGCACGACGAAGGTTAATGGCAGGAAGTGCGCTAACAGTGGTATCGCGATCAGGCCGGAGCCAAAGCCGGTAATGCCGCGCAGGAAGTAGGCCAGTAGCAGAATACAAAAGGCGGCGAGATAGAGTTCAGGTGTCATAACGGGATAAAGTTCCGCGAGAGTTATTTCAGACCGGGTAGAAATGTGGGCGGATTATAAAGCAAGCAGGCTAAGGCCAGAGTTATTTAATTTTGCCTCACTGCTCCGGGCTGTAACAGGAATAAAACCGTCTCTCCAGCTCGGTAATCGACGCGCCGTTGCCGATAAAGCCACCTGCAGCCGTGGTGTAGCCCATTTAGCTCTGGAACCCTGCCGAATTACCGTATAAAATCACGCCCCGTAAATGCCACCAAATCCTCACCGATTGACTGACTGGATTGTCACCCCATGAAATATTTACTGATATCACTCCTGATACTGGTCACCCCGGTACAGGCCGCAGAGAATGCGACATTCCTGAGCACACAAGCCTGCCTGGAATTAATTAAGGAGTACTGGACCACGTTTGAGGCAAATGGCGCAGAGCCCACTAATCTCTATGACAGGTTCGCCAACCAATGCCAGGCTACCAGTGAACTGGATGCATTGATGCTGAATGATGAATACATCACCGCCGTCACTACCCGGTTAGCGGAAAAAGGCCTGCTCAACTAACACCCAGCCAAATTCCACCTGTTTATCATGGTGGAAATCTATTAGATCTCACTCGCTGGCGGTAAATCGGCGAAAATACTATTCGCCAGCCAGCCGGTAATATTACGGGTAAGTTGCGGGTCACCAACGATTTTGATCGTGCCGTCTTTCTGCGCCTTGCGATAGCTGTTATCCCCCATCCAGATATCTGCCAGCGTCCTTACATCAGAGGTGAAATACACATCCACCTCCTTGCCGGGGTCATTCACGCAAACATCCAGGTCTTTACCGGTCACCACAATCCACCAGTCCGGGTATTCTTTAATGTCAGTAAACTTGAATCGAATCACCGTTTCTGTGCCCACCAGTTTCTCGGGCACAATGCTGCGCTTGAGATATAACATGAGCAACTCGACATCGTAATCCTTCTCGGTCAGGTTAGAACGTGCCCAGCGCATGCCCCACTGCCCCAGCCCCAGAATGATCGGCATCAGCTCCTTACACGACTCGGTGGCAAAATATTCATGACCCTTCTGACCGGGAATCTTTTTCTTCAACACCAGGCCGTAATCGCTTAGCGCATCCAGCCGCTTGGATAACAGTGTTGGGGAGATCAGGGTCAGGCCACGCTGCAACTCATTGAAACGGGTTGCACCCATAATCAGCTCACGCACAATTAAAATGGTCCACTTCTCACCGAGTATTTCCGTCGCCTTGGCGATCGGGCAAAACTGGCCATATTCCATAATCTTCATCCTCTGAAAGGCTAATCAAGTCTAACTCTGTTTTATGTAGTGCCTTACTACATTTTGTGTAGTTGGATACTACACAATCGAGAGTATTTTAAAAACCCACTCCTGCCTATGATTACTTCAACGATGCAGCAATAGCAAGGCATCGGAATTTAACAGTAACTAAAAATTAAGAGGTGATCAACATGAACCATCAGGCAACAGATGTCATTATCTATACCAAAAACCCCCTGAGCGACGACCAGTTCAGCGAAGTGGCCCGGCAGGTCAAAACCATTGACGGTGTGCTGCGCTTTGAACGATCACAGCAGAAACCAAACTTCATTATGGTGGCCTACAGGGCTGGCCAGACACGCGCCATCATCATTCTAAACAAACTCACCCGCCTTGGCTTCAATGCCTCACTGGTTGGCATCTAATACCGGCACCACGGGAGGAAAAAACCATGTACAGGAAAAACCTGAAACAACATATCGACCGCACCAGGCAACTGCTGCTGGACGTATTTAGCAACCTGGCCTATGTCGCAGCCTGATAAAAAATTACTAACAAAGGAGAAAATCATGATCAAAAAATCACTCACACTAACTTACGGTGTTGCCAGCTACCTGCTATTTGTCGCTGTCTTTAGTTACACCATCCTGTTCATCGGCAATATCCTGGTGACACCCTCGCTCGATTCCATAGGCAGCAGCAACCTGACTGAGGCGCTATTGATCAACATGGGCCTGCTCACCGCCTTTGCCCTGCAACACAGCATCATGGCGCGCCCGGCATTCAAGCGGGTATTCACCCGCATCATCCCGGCAGAGATCGAACGCAGCACCTACGTGCTGGCATCTACCGTACTGCTTGGTGCCATCGTGTATTACTGGCAACCGATGGGTGTCGTTATCTGGGAAGTCACTAACCCAATCGCCATTGCTGCCATCTACACCGTGTTTGCACTTGGCTGGGCGATACTGTTCACCGCTAGTTTCCAGATCAACCACTTTGACCTCTTTGGCCTGCGCCAGGTGTGGCTGGCATTTCGTGGCAGGCCCTATAGCCACCTGCCTTTCAAAACCCCGGTTCTGTACCGCTATATGCGTCATCCACTCTACGTTGGCATGATGATGGGCATGTGGGCCGCACCGACCATGACCATTGCCCACCTGGTGTTTGCCTTACTGTCCACAGGCTACATCCTTGTCGGTGTATTGCTGGAAGAAAGAGACCTGGAAAAAGCACTGCCGGAATACAGGCAGTATAAAAAAGACGTACCCATGTTCCTGCCAAACCGTTCGCGCAGCCTGGCCAGAGATAGTGCGCTGGCTTAATTAATAAAACGCGCTGAATCGAAAGCGGAAGCAGGCACGCCCTGCTTCCGCTTTTTTTAAAAAGAAATA
>JAOUPA010000122.1 GCA_029880105.1 Gammaproteobacteria bacterium | reverse complement strand
GCAGCGGGTATGTCACTTTTTACAAACGAAAATTCAACTTCCAGACACTCGTCAAGAAAGGCAATGATCTCGTCCTGTTGCAGTGGTTCGCGAGGCATTACACGTAGTTAGTGAAAGCGAGAATTAAAACAGCGATGATGAAAGTTCGTTAATCGCAACCAGCATATCGGTATCATCGGTGATCGCCTGGGTTATCGCCGTCTGGCAGGCGGTGACGGGTTTGATGCCATCGTGAATTAGTTTGGCGGCATGTACCAGCAGGCGTGTCGATGCACCTTCATCCAGGCCGCTGCCCTTGAGGTCACGGGTCATGTGCGCAAATTTAACCAGTTGCTGCGCAGTTTTAGTATCGATACCGGTTTCCTTGATGATGATCTCGGCCTCGAGCTGTGCATTGGGATAATCAAATTCCAGGGCAACAAAACGCTGGCGTGTGCTCTGCTTTAAATCTTTCATCACGCTCTGGTAACCGGGGTTGTAGGAAATCGCCAGGCAGAATTCAGGTGTGGCCTCGAGCAACTCACCGACCTTTTCCATCGGCAATACGCGGCGATCATCGGCCAGTGGGTGAATGACCACGGTGGTGTCCTTGCGAGCCTCGACGACTTCATCGAGATAACAGATTGCACCATTGCGCACGGCGCGAGCCAGTGGGCCATCGATCCAGATGGTTTCACCCCCGGAGATCAGAAAACGTCCAACCAGGTCAGAGGAGGTCAGGTCATCGTGACAGGAAACGGTAATCAGAGGACGCTTCAGGCGCCATGCCATGTGCTCCATGAAACGGGTCTTGCCACAGCCGGTTGGACCCTTGAGCAGGATCGGCAGGCCCTGTCGGTAGGCGGCTTCGAAGACTTCGATCTCTTCACCAATCGGCTGGTAATAGGGTTCGTCCTTAATAAAGTATTCTTCGGGTTTCAGGGCTTTGCTTTGCATGCGGCTGGTTCTTTATATTGAGTTGCTGGTATTTGAGCAAAACATTTTAGGGTTGTCATGTGAATAATAATGGTGAATTTTATGAGGACATTACGCAGACGGTAATTTCTTCGCGATCATGATACAGGTGTTTGGCCTGTATCTGGTGTCCTATACCGGCATCATTTAACTCTTTCTGAATCAGTTCAAGGCATTCAGTAACGGCCTGGTATCTTTTTTTCATCGGCAGTTTTAAATTGAAGATGGCGTGGTGACAGTCTTTGCGGATAAACCACCGGGCAATAAGTTTGCTTACATGCAACGGGCGTTCTGCCATATCGCAGACCAGCCAGTCGACGGTTTTTTCCGGGCGATAGGTAAAGGCATCGGTTTTAAAATGATCGACCATGCCGCTCTTCATTAGCTGCTGTTCCATCGGCCCGTTGTCGATGGCAGTGACCAACAGGCCGCGTTGTACCAGTTGCCAACTCCAGCCACCGGGTGCTGCGCCAAGATCGACAGCCGTCATGCCGTTTTTTAAATAGTGTGTCTCATCGTCTATGAACCAGTGAATGGCCTCATCGAGTTTGAGTGTAGAGCGGCTGGGTGCGGACGAGGGCATACGCAGGCGCGGAATGCCCATGGCTATCGGTGCGCTGTTGGTTATCGGTGATGTACCAATATAAACCTGTTGTGAATTCAGAAATAAAAGGTGTAAACGTATCCCTGATTTTACCGAGAGCAGTTTTTGCTTTTTTAGCGCGGTTATCAGGTGTGGCTCAAACTGTTTGCAGAAACGGCTGAGCGATTTGCCATCGTTGGTGTCGGGGTAGGCAAGTTCGATGCTGTTGAATTTTTCGTGCAATGATTGAATGCCTTCGATCAGCGGTGCAATTCGATTTTGTTCAGGAAGATTATCCAGTATGGGCAGGCTGGCAAACCACTGGCGGGTGAAGATGAGCTGTCCAAAATCCAGTTGTGTGAGCAGTTCGCTAACATTCGGTTCACCGGCGCCAATCAGTAACACATAACCGCTGTCTTGGCTGGTCTGGATGTAAGCCACAAAGCCGAGACGGCTGGCATGATCCATGATTTCACCGGCGCATTCTTTTTCAAATCCCGGGCGACAGAGTAGAACCAGTTGTGTGTATGCCTTCATCACGTCGTTTATATCAATATGGAATATACGGTGTCATGCTTTAAAATAAGCCTTATCATACGCAAAACTTTTACAGAATGAGGTTGTTTGATGGAAACCAGTGAAGTTAAAAAGATTATTGAAGCCGGTATTCCCGGCAGTGAAGCCACGGTGACTGCCGACGGCAGCAAATATGTCGCCGTAGTTGTCTCCGATGCCTTCGAAGGTAAAACCATGGTCGCTGAGCAGAAGATGGTTTACGCGTTGTTGAATGAGCATATCCAGAGCGGTGCTATTCATGCCTTGACCATCAAGGCCCTGACCCCGGCAGAGGCAGCGGCCCAATAAATTCCTCGGATAAGTAACTCGGAAGGTTTCGCGCCTAACGTTGTGCGTAGGCGCTACCTTTGACACTTTCGCCAATTATTTTCAGCATTTCCGGGAATACCTTGGGACTGGCGGCGATGATGTTGCCAGACTCGAGATAACCATCTCCACCCATAAAATCGGTGACGATACCACCGGCCTCGCGTACCAGAATGATGCCTGCAGCGATATCCCAGGCATTCAGGTTAAATTCCCAGAAGCCATCAGTACGACCCGCGGCCAGCCAGGCCAGGTCGAGAGCGGCTGAGCCGGGGCGGCGAATACCTGCAGCCGGACCCATGAGTTTTTTCATGGTGAGCAGGTAGGTATCGAGGTAGCTCTGGTCGTGATAGGGGAAGCCGGTGCTCAACAAAGAGCCCTTGAGGCCGGTACGTCCGGAGACGCGAATTTTTTTGCCGTTGAGCTGCGCGCCGTCACCCTTGGAGGCGGTGAACAGTTCCTGAGTAACGGGGTCGTAAATCACACCAGCGATAATGCGATTTTTCTGTGTCAGCGCAATCGAGACCGCGAACTGGGGAAAACCGTGCAGGAAATTGGTGGTGCCGTCGAGGGGATCGATGATCCACTGAAATTCGGCGTCATTGCCCTGGGCGCCGCTTTCTTCAGCGAGAATGCCATACTCCGGGTAAGCATAACGCAGGATATCGATAATCGCCGCCTCGGCTTTACGATCGACTTCGGTGACAAAGTCATTGTTGCCTTTGGTGGTAATTTTTAAGCGATCAATCTGATCCATGCTACGGACGATGATATCGCCAGCGGCACGCGCAGCACGTACTGCGATGTTTACTGTTGGATGCATGACAAATTTTTAAAGAGCAGTGTTAAATCAGGGCGAAGCATAGCAGAATACACGCATGCTTGAAAACATAAGAATAGTATTAGTCAACACATCTCATCCCGGGAATATTGGTGCAGCGGCGCGTGCCATGAAAAATATGGGTCTGTCGAAGCTGGTCCTGGTCGATCCCGTCGACCACCCTACATTCGAGGCCTACAGCCGTGCCGCCGGTGCCGATGATGTGCTGGGTGATGCGCAGGTAGTAAAAACGCTAGCTGAGGCGGTGAGTGGCTGCATCTGGGTGATGGGCACCAGCGCCCGAGAGCGCACCGTGCGCTGGCCAATGATGATGCCACGGCAGTGTGCAGAGGCCTCAATCGAACAGGCCCAGCAGGGGGAGGTGGCCATAGTCTTTGGTCGGGAACGCACCGGGCTCACCAATGAGGAGCTGGAACAGTGCCACGCGCTGGTCAATATCCCAACCAATCCAGATTACAGCTCATTGAACGTGGCCGCCGCCGTGCAGGTGCTATGTTACGAACTGCGGCTGGCGGCGCTGGCTGCACAGGGTTCGTTACGGGATATTAATGATAATGTCACAGCCAGGCATCAGGGTGACAAGCCAGCGACGTCAGACCAGGTCGAGGGCATGTATCGGCACCTTTACCAGATGCTGGAGGATGTAAAATTCTTTGGTACCAGTAACCCCGATATTATTATGCGGCGGCTAAAGGGTCTGTTTAACCGGGCGCATGTGACTGTTCGCGAGGTGAATATTCTGCGAGGAATTTTTTCTGCCGCGCAGGGCAGGAAGTCAGCCAGAAAGTAGTTTGGCTCAATGGTGATGGTCTGGACGCAGATGAGCAAAGGCCAGTATCAGCCATGCGATCATTAAGCAGAGGCCGCCAGCGGGTGTGATCATGCCCAGCCATTTGGTGCCGCTCAGTCCCAGTACATACAGGCTGCCACTGAAAAAGAGGATGCCGCAGAGCATGAACCAGCCCGACAGGGCGGTGAGTCTGTCCCTGTTCTGCTGATATAGAATGCCGATCAGAATTAAGCCAAGCGCGTGATAAAACTGATAGTCCGCTGCGGTCTGTATCGCTGACAGGTAGCGTTCTGCCAGGCTGTGCTTGAGTGCATGCGCAGCAAAGGCGCCCATGGCCACGGATATAAAGGCGTTGAGTGCACCCAGGCTAATAAAGAGTCGGCCGATAAAAACGCGTCCTGCAAATGAGTTTGACATTGTGATACCCTTGTTAGCCTATATTGTGTAATTATAAAAAATGAACAGTTGTTGCCAGGAGATTTTACATGCCTTCGTTCGATATTGTTTCTGAAGTTGATCAGCACGAATTGACCAATGCGATTGATCAGATGAATCGTGAGATTAGTAACCGTTTTGATTTTAAGGGCAGTGACGCCAAAGTCGAATTGAAGGACGGTGCGATGAATCTTGAGGCGACGAATGATTTCCAGATTCGCCAGATGCACGAGATTGTTTACAAGAAGCTGGTTAGTCGAAATATTGATAGCGCCTGTCTCGATAAAAGCAAGATTGAAGAGCGTGGCATGCGCGCCTATCAGACCATAAAAGTTCGCGAAGGTGTTGATAAGGAACTGGCTAAAAAGATCATCAAGCTGATCAAGGATTCAAAAATAAAGGTACAGGCCGCGATTCAGGGTGAACAGGTCAGGGTGACAGGCAAGAAAAGGGATGATTTACAGCAGGTAATGGCGATATTGAAAGCTTCAGATATTGAGATGCCGTTGCAATTTAATAATTTCCGGGATTAGTTGGTTTTTGCTGATAGAGCTTGAATTGATCTCATCGGTATCAGCGATGGATTTTGTAAGTCTATCAGGCTTCTTTTTTTTTCAGTTGGTCAGCAGAAAGAGCAGGACTCCAGCCCGATTCCTGTAGCCAGTGTGTCAGTTTTTTGAAAGGTATCGGTTTACTGAAAAAATAACCCTGTGCAATATCATTGCCCAGTGTTTCGAGCTGTTCTAGGGTTCGTTTGTTTTCTACACCTTCAGCGATGACTTTGCAGTTGAAATTGTGCGCAAGCTCGATCACAGTTTGTACAATTGATGTATCATCTTCGTTATTGTCCATGTCAAAAATAAAAGATTTGTCGATTTTCAAGGTATTAACTGGCAGTTCTTTTAGATAGGCCAGTGATGAGAAGCCCGTGCCAAAGTCATCAATTGATAAATTAAACCCAGCCTGATCGAGTTGTTGTAGGATTTGATGGGCCCGGCCAATGTCCTGCATTAAAACCGTTTCTGTAATCTCCAATTCAACACTGTAAGCAGACAGGTCAGTGATCTGTAGTATCTGATTAAGCTTTCTTGGGAAGGACTGATCTTGCAGGCAATGAGTCGATATATTGATGGCAATCATCATTTCGTAACCCATGTTCTGCCATTGTTTGCAATCACGTAGCGCCTG
>JAOUPA010000023.1 GCA_029880105.1 Gammaproteobacteria bacterium | reverse complement strand
TCTGCCATGCTTTGTAACCGGTTTTATTGAAACTTAACTTGTTAATAGGACGCCTTACTAAGACTACCTATTTTTCTATAATATATACCCTTCAAGACTACCTATTACGATATTTAAGGGAAAAAGTAGTCTTGGTATAAGAAAGTGTTAATGTATTAATTTAAAAAAGGACTTTTATCATGGAAGAACCAACAAATTTTCAACCAACGGCACTTAGATTGATGGATCAGGTTAGGGCAAAAATCCGCTACAAACGTTACAGTCTGAGAACCGAGCAATCGTATCTGGGCGGGATTCGTCGATACATCCTTTATCATAATAAGTGCCATACCTCTGAAATGGGTGCAATAGAGATAGAGTCTTTTTTAACGCATTTAGCAGTAAAAAGGAAGGTTTCTGTTTCTACCCAGAATTTGGTGCTCAATGCCATTTTATTTCTTTATCGCGAGGTGCTTCAGCTTGAATTGCCCTGGCTGGATGGTTTTGAGCGGGCGAAGAAACCAAAACGGTTGCCTGTAGTTTTATCAAAAGAAGAGGTTAGGCGTATTCTGGCAGCAGTGAGTAATTTGCAACATAGATTCATTCTTAGCCTGTTATATGGAACGGGTATGAGGGTAATGGAATGTGTGCGATTGCGTATTAAGGATATTGATATGGATCGTTTGGGGCTTGTTGTTCGCCATGGTAAGGGCGGTAAAGACAGGGTAACTGTTGTGCCAGAGCCACTGTTAAGCCAGATAGTGCATCAGTTTGAAAAGTCGAAAATCCTTTTTGAAGAGGGTAGAGCTAATCAGGTGGCTGGGATATATACGCCGGGTGTACTTGATGCTAAGTATCCAAATGCGGGTAAAGAGTTTGGTTGGCACTGGGTTTTTCCATCATCAAAACTGTCTATTGACCCCCGTACTGGTATTGAGCGAAGACATCATATGGATGAAAAGGCGATACAGAGAAGCATGAGGAGTGCTGTCAAAAAGGCGGGTATTTACAAGCATGCTACTCCGCATACTTTAAGGCATTACAAAATAAATCCATTTATTTTGCCTTTCAGGCCAGCCTAGCGGCTGTTCAAATTTGCTCCAAGCAAATTTAGTCATTCGCAACACATTTACTGGAAGATGGTTACGATATAAGAACGGTGCAGGAACTGCTTGGCCATTCCGATGTAAAAACCACGATGGTCTACACTCACGTTTTGAACAGGGGCGGGCGCGGTGTAAAAAGCCCGTTGGATGTTTGAAGTTATTTAGAAATCTACCGGCAAATAAAAGAAGACGAAGCGCCCGTTTTCAATATCTACTTTTAACGTAGCGCCGTGGTAGACGCCATAATCGATGTAACCGGGCAGCGGGCTGTTGGCGTGGCACTCGCTGGCGTGTTGCGGGGATTCGAAGTCGCGATCCCTGTCGTACCACGAGAGTAACATGTGGGTCTCGAGTTTTTGGTCGGCGACGCGGTTGGCAATTTTCATGGCAACCATGTAGTCGGCGGGTGAGGGTTCGGGGTGCAGTTCGATGACCTCGACCTGGCTCATGTCCGGGCCGGCCAGGTTGCAGAAGGAGCCAGATTCAGGTTTATCGTTGCTCATCGCTAGCTGAATTTCACAGTGACGGATTTTTCGATATCGTCTGGTATGTTGGTCGAGACCGGGCAGTGGCCCATGCGGTCGATGATGTAGTTAATGTCGTCTTCACTTGGCTGGCCGCTTTTGATTCTGGCGAGGAAGACGACATCGACACTCTGGATGTTCCAGTCTTCACCGGCCATGAGTTTGAGTTCGCCGGTGGTGGCTTCGAGGGTGATGTTGCGCTCGGCACAGTTGGTACGCATGTACAGGTGCTGGCAGGAGAACAGGCCGTAGACCAGTAGCAGGAAGCCGGGTGATTTGGTACTCAGGTGCAGGGTTTTCCATTCGTCTTCGACGAGGATTTCTACTCTGAGATTGTGCACCTCGTTTTTTTCGGTTTCGTAGTCGCAGGCGAGGCGCAGGTGAAAGGGTCTTTGCATGGCTATCAGGCGCGCGACATGAATTCGCAGGTTTCGGTATTGATCTTGATTTTTTCACCGGGGGTCAGGTATTCCGGTACCTGTACAACCAGGCCAGTACTGAGGGTGGCGGGTTTGGTGCGTGCCGATGAGGAGGCGGCCTTCATGGCCGGGGCGCATTCGGTGATTTCCATGACCATGGTCGCGGGTAATTCAATACCGAGGATCTGGCCATCTGTGACCACGGCCCTCAGGCCTTCGATGCCATCGCAGAGGAAGGGAAGTTCTTCTTCGAGGCTGTCATCCGGGATGGTGTATTGCTCATAGCTGTCGTTATCCATAAAGGTGCAGCCTTCAGTATCACGGTAGAGCAGGGAGATGGAGTGGCGGCTGACTTCGATGCCCTCGACTATTTCATCGCCCTTGAAGCTGCGTTCAAATTTCATGCCGGTGCCGATTTCCTGGCCTGTGACTTTATAGAGTGTGCTGCCGCCACGCGAGTGGGGTGACTGTACAAAGACGTGTTTGACGACGATGTTTTTCCCGTCAATGCGGAAAACAGAACTGCGTTTGATTTCGTTGGCTTTCATAAGGCGGTAAAAATAATAGCAAGGGTTAATGTTGGCGCATTATCGCATTTTTCTAATGGTGTTTGCCTCAGAGTTTGTTGGGAAATAATACTTGTCTGGCCATGGTTGTATGGCAAGATAACGACCCATGGCAGGTATAGGATCACTACTGTTAATTAAACCCGGTGAAGGCAGGCAGGTGTCGCACTTTGTCCTGCTGTTGATTTGCCTGGGTGCCGGTATGGCGATTGGCAGGGGCAGTGCTGATGTGCTGTTTCTAAAGCGCTACGGTATCGAGTACCTGCCGGTCATGTACCTGTTGTTGAGTGTGGTGCTGGCGATTAGCTTTACGCTGTATGCGGCCTTTGTCGATCGGATTTCTTCCGAGCAGTTTTTTTATTTCCTGTTATCCGTTGAAGTACTAGTGCTGCTGGCATTCTGGTACGCGATTGCGTTTACCGAAATCAGGTCGGTGTATCCCGCCTATTACATCTTTTATGAGCTGGTATCTGAATTAATACTGGTGCACGCCTCGTTTTATATCTCGCAGAGCCTTGATACCATGCAGTCAAAGCGGCTGACATCATTAATACTTGCCGGTTACCAGCTTGGCATGATTACTGGCGGCCTGTTCTTTGCCATGGTGATGCCGATGATAGGTGTCGAGCATGCCATGACGGTCTGGTCTGGCCTATTGTTGATAAGCCTGTCGATGTTATTTTCCTGGCATCGTAGGCACGGTGTATCGCCCTTTTTCAAGACGCCATCAAGGGCCAGGGGAAATCGGGTAGTGGCTGCTATACAGGAAGTGAAAAAAGGCGTGGTCTTTGTGCGCCAGTCACCGCTGTTGATGAATGCATCATTTGCGCTGTTCTTTATGGTGCTGATGTTTTATGTGCTGACCTACAGCGTAAATAAAATTTATAGTGAGAGTTTTACTTCAGAGGCAGGGTTGGCCATGTTTTTCGGCATGCTGGTGGCAGGGACAAACTTGCTGGCGGTAGTATTACAGGCCTTTGTTTCAGGGCGGGTGATTGAGGCTATCGGTGTAAGAAAGGCAAAGCTAATTTACCCGGTACTAACGTTGCTGAGTTATATCCTACTACTACTATCACCGGGGTTTTATACGGCGCTGGTTGCCAGTGTTAATAATAGTACGATGATGCCGGCGTTCAGGAATCCATCACGCCAGATGTTTTTTAATGTGTTGCCAGATTATATAAAGGGGCGTGCGCGTGCGACTTCGGTAGCGCTGGTGCTGCCTGCTGCATTATTTATCGGTGGTGCATTAATTATGTATTTGCAGACGACAGAAAACCCGTCATTGATTATTTATCTGGGCTTTGCCTGTGCCGTAATGTATAGCCTGTTCTGTTTTCGTATGGGTAAGGTGTATTCGAAAACGCTGATTGAAAACCTGAAACAGAAATTGTATTTGCCGGAGAATATTTCAAAGGCGGCATACCGCGGTAATAATGAAACGCTGTTTTCTGAATTATTGAAAGGGCTGGCGAGTGAAGATAAGTGGGTGTGCCTGTCTTATGCGGAGTTGTTGATTAAGTCGTTTCCAGAGGAATCGGTATTACCGATTATGTTGCGTATTGAGTCGGCGCCGCCAACAATAGCCGATCACCTGATAAGGCTGGTGGCTGGTGCGGGTAATAAGTTTATTGTGTCTGATCTGATGCTGATTGCTGAAAAGGGTGATGATCATCTTAAGTCGACAATTTATGATGTTGTACTCGAGTATGCCGAGCATGATTACCCCGGGTTGATTGAGACATGCCTGTCTGCAGAACATAGCCGGGTTCGAGTGCCGGGTATAAAGGCCGCAGTGAGAAAAGGACATGGCGAGCTGTTTCAGCGTGGTATGGAGGCATGGTATGAGTTATTGCATGGAGACTGGGCGCAGCAGATGTCTGTTATTGAAATGTATCCGTTGATGGAACATTTGAGCGAAACAAAAAAGAGGGAGGTGAAAGCGGTTTACGAAAGGGTATTCGCAGCATTGCTGACTGGGGAAGGTGATGCCAGGAGAGTCGTAATATACAGGGCAATTTCACACTGGCAGGGGCTGCAGTCTGAAGCATTGTCTGGCCTGATCATAAATGACATGCGTAGCGTCGAACCGGAACTGAGGGCTGCAGCTACAAACTGCCTGCCTGTTTTGCCTGACGAACAGGATAGAAAAAAGTATATATGGATGATGTTGGCAGATGGTCATGCCAGTGTGAGAAAGTCAGCGTTGTCTGTTTTGCAGTCGATGTATCAATCACTGGAGCAGGTCTGTCTTGAGTGGTTGATGACAGAGGCTGTGGGCTCACCGCGTGCCCAGAAGGTGTTGCTGCAGTCGCTTATCGAGCTGGGTATTGAACGCGCCTGTCTGCAACAGGTTGTCGATAAAAAAGCAGTCTATGCCACTGAGTTACTGGCAGCAATAAATGCCTTTGATAGTGGCGGTGAAGTTGCAATGGTGATGATGCGTACAGTGCTTGAAGAGCGATTGACAGAGATGATTGATCTCATTCTGCTCGCTGCCGAGCCGATGGTGGCCGAAGGCTCAATTGCAGTTATCCGTGCAGGCCTGAGTAGCAAGGATGCATCTTCGGTTGCTGATGCTCATGAGGCATTGCAGTCTATTGATGATAAGGAACTTGCAGTATTGTTGAGTGATATGATCGACAGGAGATACGACAGGGCAGCGCGGCGTGGTTATCGTAAAGATTTTGCTGACAGGAAGGCTGTGCTGCAATGGTGTGTTGATTCTGGTGATGCATGGATGCAGGAGTGTGGCCATTATGCGATGAATGCTACAGATAAGGGCGTGTATGCCTGACCTGTTTGAAAAAGTATTGTTGCTGAAAAGCTCGGATATCTTTAATGAGATTAATACCGAGGATTTACGTTTCGTTGCGGATGCGCTCGAAGAGGAACAATTTTTTAAAGGCGACCGGATATTTGAAAAAAATGATCGCGGTGATTTTATGTATATCATCATCAATGGTGAAATTGGTATCGAACTTGATAAAAAACAGGGTGACTATGTGGCGACGATGTCATCTGGTGACTGTTTTGGAGAAATGAATTTACTCGATGACCTGCCACGCTCGGCCTCGGCAGTTGTGCTTGATGACACAATGGTATTGAAATTGAGCCGGGCACAGCTTCGTGGTCTGATTATGAGTTGTCCAGAACTGGGTCTGGGTATATTAAAATCGCTGTCGCTCAAGTTACGAGAAACAACAAAGCGGGCTATTAAAAAATAGCAGACCTGGTAATTAATTTAAAGTTATGAGGGAATATATGAAGAAGATTCGAATTAGTTTATTACCCTGGTATTTTATTTTATCAATGTTGACCTTGTCGGTGCATGCAGGCAATGCTGAGCATCCGGGTGATACGCATTATGATGACGCCGGTTTTTTTGATATCCATGTCTGTAACTGGCCGGACCGTGCACCTTTTTATATGGCCTTGTTTAGCACATTTAGATTTAACGAGGTGAAATCCATTGAGTTAATCAATGCCAGTGGCGATCAGTTTGCATCGCTGGATCTGTCAAAGTACAGGGTGATAAAGGCGGATAAGAAGCCAGAAAAAAGGGTTTTTATTAATCAGGTAGCGCAGCCGAAAAAATTTGCTGATGGCTGGTTTTCGGCAAAAGTTACCCTGACTGACGGCACGGTACATATCACCAGAGATTTTGTCCAGCATGGCCTTTTGTCGATTGTTGATGATGTGCAGCCAACTTCGCATGAACAGCTGATCGAGATACCGAAAACACTTAGCTGGACGCCAGTTGCAGGAGCTGGCTATTATCAGGTTTTCATCAAGGACAAATGGGATATGGGTAAAGTAATATTTTCCTCAAAAATTCTGCACGATGCTAAAGTTGAGCTGCCCGATGATTTACTTGAGTACGGTGGTAATTATGTGTGGCAAGTGCATGCCCGTGATGTTAATGAAGATATAAAGCTTGGCGATTTTAATCTGGGTTCTCTGAGTAGCTGGTACGAGTTTAGTGTCGCTGATTAATATAGGCGTGTTTTTTTATTTTAGAATTCTTCAACCTGATAGCGTCGAATTTGAATGCTATCGCTCCAGTAGTTTTCCGGCAGGCCTGATTTCATTTTCAGGTGATTGAGAAAATCGCGTGGTGTATGCAACGATTCCCACACCGAGGGCAGGAAGGTGCCTCGGCGGTGGCCTTCTTCCATAATCAGGCCGTCAACACCCGGTTTCAGTTGCCGGAGTAGATCTTCTTCGGAATCAAAAAACATTTTCTCCGGTGTGCCAAGAATGGAGATATGGATATCGAGTTGTTCCAGTTCGTCTTCTCTTAATGGTGGGAAACGTGGGTCGGAGAAGGCGGCGGCATAGGCATTGTGCGCAACATCTTCGGCCAGTGCACGAACCGGCTCAAGCATGCCGATGCAACCACGTAGCTCGCCGTGTTTTTGCAGGGTGACAAAGGTGGCGAGCTTCTGTTGCAGTTCGGTATCCAGTTCTGTTGTGTCTACCTGCAGTGCCCTGCCGGTGGACAGGCCAGACTGGATCGAGCGGTAGGCGATGTCATGGAGTTGCTGGCGTTGTTGCTGATTATGCATAACCCTGCTCAGTTTTCTGTAAAGATCCAGGCACCATAGCCAACAACCTTGTCCTTGCTGCCTGCGGTGTCGCCGGAGTTGCGCAAATCGAGCGTGGTGACCTTTAGGTGGTGCTTGCGCGCAGACAGCAGCAGGCCGAGAATCGGGTTGCGACCACAGGCCTGTTCATAATGAATCTGGTTGCAGTCAAGGTGTTCAATGGCCTTGCTGGTGATCGCATCCATGGTCTGCGCTGTATGGTAATCGTGGTAGTGGCTCAGGTCGGAGGAGATCACGATCAGGGTGTCGTCGCCACCCCAAGCTGCCTCGAGTACTTCATGGACATCGGTTGCGCTGGCATCTCCAACGACCAGTGGTAGTAATTTGAAATCACTGAGTACCTCCTGCAGGAAGGGCAGTTGTACTTCAAGGCTGTGTTCCTGTGCATGAGTCTGGTCGAACTCCTGTACCTGTGGCAGGCGAAGCAGGGCATCGCTAAGTTCTCGATCAACCGGGATGGTGCCGAGTGGTGTTGCAAAATAATCGGCACTGCTGGTAGCGAGGCCAGCGACGGCCACACGATGGCAGGGGCCGAGCAGGACCACGCGATGAATTATGTCCCTGGCGGGAATCAGCTGCGCGTAGGCCCTGGCAGCAACCGGGCCAGAATAGATATAACCAGCATGGGGCACGATGATCGCCTTGGGTGGTGTTGTGGTGGTTTTGCTGGTCGCGAGCATGGACTGAACCTCTGCACGTAACTGTGCAGGGTTGCCTGTGTAAAACATATCAGCGACGGCAGCGGGTCTAATCGTGGACATAACGCACCTCTCACTTTCTTATTATTATGCGGCCGATGGTCTTTAAAAGTATAGGGATTGGCACCATACTGATATAGAGGCATTAACAGTGGTGACGCGATGACAGTAGCAGTAAAAGAAAAAATTGCGATGACCGATGCTGGTGTAGTGTCAACGAAATATTGGCATGTGCTGGAAGATGGTCGCGTACAGTGTGACCTGTGCCCGCGTGAATGCAAGCTGCATGAGGGCCAGCGCGGCCTGTGTTTTGTCCGCGCCTGTGTCGAAAATCAGGTTGTGCTGACGACCTATGGGCGCTCCAGCGGTTATTGCATAGACCCCATCGAAAAGAAGCCGCTGAATCATTTTCTGCCAGGTACGCCGGTGCTGTCATTTGGTACGGCGGGCTGTAACCTGGCCTGTAAATTCTGTCAGAACTGGGATATCAGCAAGTCGCGCGAGCTGGATACGCTGATGGATCAGGCTGACCCCGAGACCATTGCGCGTGCGGCCGAAGATATGGGGTGCCGAAGCGTTGCCTACACTTATAATGACCCGGTCATCTTTCACGAATATGCAATTGATGTGGCCAGGGCCTGTAAAAAGCGCGGTATCAGATCAGTGGCGGTAACTGCGGGTTATATCAGTGCTGAACCCCGGGTTGAGTTTTTCGAGCACATGGATGCGGCCAATGTCGATTTAAAAGGGTTTACCGAAGATTTTTACTGGAAGGTCACCGGTGGGCACCTTCAGCCCATACTGGAAACACTGGAATATATTCATCACGAAACCAATGTCTGGATGGAGCTGACCACGCTGTTAATACCCGGATACAACGACAGCGAGAAGGAAATTAATGAGATGACCCAGTGGGTTGTTGAAAAGCTGGGGCCTGAGGTGCCGATGCATTTCACAGCCTTCCATCCCGACTACAAGATGATCGATGTGCCATCGACACCGCTGTCATCATTGAAAAAGGCACGTAAGATCGCCCTGGGCAACGGTGTTCGTTATGCCTATACCGGTAATGTGCATGATGCCGAGGGTGAGAGTACTTACTGTCATGCCTGCGGGATACGGCTGATTGAGCGTGACTGGTATTTGCTGGGTGAGTGGAATCTTGATACGAATGGCCATTGTAAACAGTGCGGCAGCCAGTGTGCCGGGGTGTTTGAGTCCGGCCATGGGGACTGGGGAGCGAAGCGTCAACCTGTGTACTTGGCGCATTATCGCGAGTGATAGCCTGTTGTTTTGATTGATTTGGGCCATCCCTGATGAAATTTGTTACTATTCATATATATTGAAGGGATTATTAACATTATATCATTCAAAACGAACCCAATGAGGTTTAAACACGTCTATATAATAGTGATTGCCCAACATCGAACAGCAGGCGTAGTTATTTAGGTTACTGGTTACACAAATGTATGAATCTTTTTACGGCTTGAAAGAAAAGCCGTTTTCAATGTTACCCGACCCCGGGTTTCTGTACCTGAGCAAAAAGCACCAGAAGGCGCTGACGCTGTTCGAGTACGGTTTGATGAATCATGCAGGTTTTTCCGTAATTAGTGGTGAGATTGGTTCCGGTAAAACCACACTGTTGCGAAAGCTGCTACAGAACATGAACCGTAATATCACCGTAGGCATGATCACCAATACGCACAAACAGTTTGGTGAACTGCTAGACTGGGTACTGTCTGCCTTTGATATTCACGAACGTGGCCTGAATGAGGTTGAAAAACACCAGCGTTTTGTTGATTTTCTGGTTGAGCAATATGCCAGGAAAAAGACCACACTGCTGATCGTCGATGAGGCACAGAACATGGCCGCCGACAAGCTCGAAGAGCTGCGTATGCTGTCGAATATCAACTCGGATAAAGACCAGGTGTTGCAAATTATCCTGGCTGGCCAGCCGGAGCTAAAAGATACTTTAGGCCTGCCCGAGCTCAGGCAGTTTGTGCAGCGCATAGCCGTGGATTACCACCTTGGCTCTCTTGATCTTGAAGATACCCGTGGCTATATCAATCATCGCCTGACTGTGGCTGGAGCAACGGCACCCATTTTTACCGATGAAGCCTGCGATATGTTGCATAAATACAGCGGTGGTACTCCTCGTTTAATCAACCTGCTCTGTGATACTGCGATGGTCTATGGTTTTGCTGATGAGCAACAGATCATCGAAGAAGACCTGGTGGCCGAGATGATTACCGAGCGTATGCAAAATAGCCTGGTGCCGCTCGCCTGCATAGAGCTTCCCAAAAAAAAAACTAGGAACGGCCTGAATAAGGCAGCGACAGTAGAGCCACCAATTCTGGTTGCTGATGAGACTGAGCATGATCTGGGTGAAAAAATCATGCGGGTGACTCAGCATGAAAATAGACCTGAAACAGATCAGGATGAGGCGACAGTCATTTCTGTAGAGGCGGCAGTGCCAGCACAAGAAACTGATGTGGCTAAAGTTGTTGAACCAGAACAGGAAGTTGCTACTCCTGAACCTGCAAAGGTTGAGTCAGGTACGGATCATAGCGTTCAGCCAGTTGCACCGAGATCATTATTTTTGAAACCCCTGTTAATAGGTCTGTCGGTACTGGCACTGGCAACAGTGTTTTTTGCCCTGAGCCTGAAGGATGAAGTTCATCAGCCAGCCTCTGCTGTTATCGAAAATAACCAGTATAAAACTGAACCTGAGCCGATTGTCAGGGATATCCACCCAGTGGTGCAGGTTGAAGAGACGGTTCCTGATTCACCGGCGATGCCTGATGCAGTAATCAAGCAACTGGATGAGACGCAAAAGGCGCAGCAGGAATTGTTGCTGCGTCAGCAGCAGGTTGATGAAAGAATGAAGGTGCTGGAAGAACAGGCAGTATTGATGCAGCAGGAACGCGATGCTGCACTGGCAAAGGTAAAAGCGGAAAGAGAAAAGCGTGATGTAGAGGCAAGGGCAGCACGGATTGCCGCTCAGCGTGAGAAAGAGGCGCAGGAAATGGCGCAGAAGGCAATCAACGAAGCCATGGCGGCAGAGCGTAAGGCCAGGTTGCTCGAAGAGCTACGTGCCAAAGAAAAGCAGGAAGCTGAGGCGCGTGCTAAAGCAGAGTTGGAGGCGGCTGCACTTCAGGACCAGCAGGAAAATATTAATGTGGTGGTTGAACCTGCGGTGACTGAAATTAAAGAGGCCGCAAAGAAAGTGGCAAAGCAGCCTGTCGATACACGTTGCGAAGGCATTACTGCCCGTTTTCTTTCTACCTGCCGCTAAGTTAAATAGTTTTATTAGCCGCCACAGCGATCAAATTTTTCGTCGGTTTCCTCGGCGGCGTTCTGTACGGTAGGCTCATCGGGGAACATGGTTTTAAGATCGGCCATGCTGAGCGTGTCGTTTTTTTCTTCATAGCGCTGCCAGATTTTATCCCAGCGTGTGTCATCGAAATAAAAACCTGTGGGTAACAGGCAGACAATTTTCTGATTAAAATCGGTGATTACCTTGGGCTCTGTCAATTTACCGGCTGCCATTAAGATACCTTTGAGTTTTTGATTATGCCTGATGCAAAAAACACGTTGCTCGCCATTACTGAACTGGGCGGTTATCCGGATTTTACCAGCTTGTACAAACATTTTGGCTATCAGGTACTGGAAACCGATAATGTGCGCAAGGCGGTAAAGTTGATCCGCCAGCACCTGCCGGTGGTGATTGTGGCTGAATTTAATTTTCAGTCGGATTTTCGTGATCGTACCAGTAGCTTGGAGACGATTCTCTCAAGTACGCAGGGTATTATTGAATCAAAAATGATCGTTTTTTATGAACAGGAATACCAGCATCAGTATGCACGCTTTCTGGAAAGATTTGAGGTGTTCGCGTCACTGGCCTTCCCGGTTGATGAAAAAGAACTGCAGTGTGTATTGCAAAGGGCACTGGTAGAATAGTCCCATTCGATCAGCCATTTTGTTTAACCTGCCGTTTTTTGCTTGTATTTACCGGTAAATATCGAGTAAAAAGCGACTCCTGATAATTAATAGACGGCCATGCCATGACTAGTAAGAAAATAATTGATGACATACTCCAGAGTACCGATACTGCAGAGTCGATGGAGTATCTGCAAAATTATCTCAAGACCAAGGAGCAGGAACTGGCTGATCTGGGCGAGAATGCCAGTGATCTGGACAGTGCCAACCTGAAGCTGGATATTGCCGAGGCCATGGTCGGGGTCAATCGTGGTGATGAGGCCTGGGAACTGGCCCGCGCCGCCTTCTCCACTTTTCTAGAGAACGAGCGCTGGGAAGATGCGGTCAAGTGTTGTGATGTACTCTATCAGAGTGGTCAACCAGCCTCGCTGGTGGCGCTGGGTCAGGGTGTCTGGCTGGCGGTAACTTATCCGATTGATCCGCAGCTCTCTATTAACATGTTGGGTTACATTATTGATGAAACCCCGGCCAAGGCCGATGGTGCGGCAGTAGCGGCGATTACCGCGCACTATATTGCCGATATGCGAGCTGAGGGAAAAGCACGTGAGAGCATGGTTTTTTTGACTAACCAGATGTTGGCAAATGTGGCACGCGGTCACTCGGGTGTTGAGGACCAGGAGGCGATGAACATGTGGCTGGAAAGGCTGCAGTTGCTGGATCCGGCGATATTTCTGCCACGCCTGTCGCTGGTCTTGGGCGCGATTGTGCCACAGGACAAGTGGTGGTTTGATCGCGATGTGCTACGCGAAAAAATACCCGAATAGCTGAAGGCGTTATTCCAGCGAAAGCTCACTGATATCGGGAATCGGTGTCTTCTCTTTTTCTCTGGGATTCTCGATTACATCGGCACCTACCTCGGCCATAGAGAGGTGGCTGATGTCACCGATTTCCCGAGGTTTAACGGGGACCGGGTTCTCGATCACATCGGCACCCACTTCGGCCATGGAGATACAGCTGATATCGCCAATTTCCTGGGGTTTAACGGGGACCGGGTTCTCGATCACATCGGCACCCACTTCGGCCATGGAGATACTGCTGATATCACCAATTTCCTGAGGTGTTACCTCTACGGGATTTTCGATGACATCAGCGCCGACCTCGGCCATGGTCAGACCACCGGTTTCAGGCGTGCTAGCAGGCGAAGCAGGTTGTTGTGCTGGTGCGGCGGTTTGCTCTGCAGCTGGCTCAACCTTGATGACCAGGCCGACATTCTCCAGTGTGACGCGGTATTTTTCCGCGATCAGTTCATCGACATTGGACTTGATGACCTTACGGCCTCCGGCAAAAAACGGGGCTATTTTCGCTGGCTCCGTCTTGAACAGCTTGGCCATATTTTGCTTAACAACTTCTTTATCTTTGCCGGGCTGAATAATACCGTAGAAGACAATATTAAAAAGTGGTTCGCTCATGCCTGATTCCTTAACCTGTGTATTTTGCTTTATAGATACGTGGTTCTTTCCTTAGTTTAGCCGAAGTCACCACTTTCATCAGGTTGGTACAGGCTATTTTTTCTCGGGGCGGGAGAAGGAAACCACGTGCGATGTTTTTGGCTCATCAATATAACGTGGGCGAGCCGTATTTACCTGGCCTCGTTCTTCCATCAGCTCTTTCTCACGTGCGGTGATCAGGGCGAAACAGTGCTTGATGTCTTCGATAGTACCATTAGAAAGCGGGTGCTTCAGCCCGGGTGGTGGAGTTGTTTCGCGTATTACACCAGAAAGTGTTCTACGCATGGCGGCCAGAATTTTCTGGTCTTTTGAAAGTTCATTGTTGTTCATAATGGGGTATTCTGAGTTTGTAGTATTGGAGGTATAATAGTTTACCAAATTACTGGGTTATTATGTAAATAGCACTGGTGTGGCAATAGTCGCCGGTCTATGTGTTTAAATGCCTGATATATTAAGTTATTAAGAAGAGAAAGTGATATGCCGTATTACATTTACAAGATTACCACGCAGCCGGGCATGGCACTGGTCAAGAATCTTGAGTTGCTCGATCAGTATGAATCATTTAAGGAGGCCAAGAAGGTCGCCAGGGAAGTCCGTGAAAAACAGGATGGCGCCGAAGGTGTTACCGTTAAGGTGATGTTTGCGGATAACCAGCTAATGGCCGAAGAGCAGCTGCTGGAGCATCGTGAAAAACCGGTAATAATGGAGCACGAGAAGTAGCGCTAGCGAATGGAAGAGGATGAATACAAGGTGACCTATCATGAGATCGCACAGAATCGCTGTGTTTTTGAGAAGGTGTTGACCAGTAATCAGGGTAAATGCCGCTATTCACAGCATTTCTGGTTGGCTGATCGCGAAGGTTATGCCTGTAAGTCACGTGAAATATCCTTAAACTGTCGCGAACTTCTGGAAAGATTGCGTAAAAACTCAAAGTTCCTATTAAAACTGCACTCGATTGGTGATCAGTTACCGCACAATATGGAAATTCGAGTAGAGGTTGGTGGTCTCAGGGGGCTGAGGGCGGTTTTTGGTTCAGGCCAGAAAGATGAAGTGATTGCCGATATTCGTGCATTGATCGAACAGACCGAGCAGCAGTACGACAATATGGATGTGCTGCCCTATAGTGAGATAGTCCAATCTATCGCCAGTTTTCAGGGGCGAAAGCGTGGGAAGCACAGGCAGAATCTTAATAATGATTAAGCTTTAAGAGGTTATTATGTTTAAAACAAAAATTGTACGCGCACGTTCCAGCGAAGAATACGTCAATATGATTGAACAGGCGCTGGACGATATCTGGGATATACGCCAGTCGACGGAGTTTGATGGTGAGGGTATCGTTGACCTGGGCGATCTTATTGAAAACGTGGAATCAACCCTGAAAGACGTTTACGAGTCGATGAAGGCTGGCACTTACCAGTTCGCCACCGGTGATTTTCCATTTATGGCCAAGCTGGATAATTACCATGCCTCGATGATCCCGTTCCGCTTCCTGCTGGTGCGTATCAATGAAACGCATATGAAAGGACTGGAAATTAACGAAGAGTAATTATCACTCTTCCGTCATACCCGGATTTTTCCCGTCGCCGTGCTCCTGCGTGAGAACGAGGAACTGTTATTTTTGAAAATTAGAATCGTCTTTATTCGTCACCCATTTTTACTGGGCTCTGGTCTGCTTACTAAGTATGTGCCTATTACGATAATCAGGACAACAATACCTGTCAGAAGCCATGTGTTCTCGACACGGTGATACATTATCGTCCCGCTAATAATTAGCATTAACACGGCTAATACTTTACTTGTACGTGAGATCGCCTTTTCATGTTCCCAATCAATTAGCAACTTACCTAAATGGGGATGAGCATATAACCAGTTATGTAAACGTTCAGATCCCCTGGCCGCAAACCATGCGGTTAAAAGTAGAAAGGGAACCGTTGGTAAAGCCGGTAAGAAAATTCCCGCTATTGCTAGAACCAGAAAGAAATAGGCCAGTATTAGTGCTACCAAACGTGTCATACAACGAATCTGTTATTATTCAGGATCGGAGAATCGGTCACAGTACAATTGTTCCTAATATAAGTGAGAACGGTGCTCTGCCCCCAGTTTTTTTCGAGAACCCATGCCATCAATATATCAATTCAGTAGGGAGTAACTCATGGAGCAATTAATCCTTAATCGAAGCCAGCGCCTCTTCCCTACTCACTGCAGTGTAGGGTGTATCACGAATCTTGTCGTGCACCTGCATACGGTATTTAACAAAATCTTTTTTCTCATCGAAATGTAAAAATGGATTACCCTCTTTCTGTGCTTCTATGGTCGAAGTAGGGTCTGTCGGTGCGTAGTTGTGCCCAGGGTGCAGAATTGTCTGGTTTGGCAAATCTGTTCGCAGGCGCTTGAGGGTATCGAACATCTGCTCCGGGTCACCGCCGGACAGGTCGCAGCGACCGCAACCGAAAACAAACAGGGTATCACCGGCTATCAGGTGTTCACCCATGTGGTAGCAGGCTGAACCCGGTGTATGTCCCGGTGTATGCAATACTTTTATCTCGCTTTTGCCGATTTTAATGACATCACCGCCGTGGTGCAGCGTCGGCTTTTCCAGCTGTTTACCCCAGAACATGGCTTCTTCCTTGAGCAGGTGGACCTGGGCGTCGTACTCGTTGAGCACGGTTTCAATGCCGTTGACGTGATCGTGGTGGCTATGGGTAAGCAGGATGTCGGTGATCTCGATATCACGCCCCCTGGCCAGCTGGATGACCTCTTCAACCTCCCATGCGGGGTCAACAATGGCCGCCTTGTTACTGGCCTCATCGTGTAGCAGGTAGACAAAATTTTCCATTGGGCCCAGTTCGAGCGCATGGATATGGTGGTGTTTGTTGTTGCTCATAGCATTAGAAATCAGGTTGTTAACAGGTGCTTATAGTCTGTGGCGAATAGTCTGGGTTTACTTTAATACAAACAGGTTTATAATTCCCTGCCATAGAACATGGTTTTAGGATGTTCAATTAGATGGATTAGTCTTAAAGAGACCAAAATAAATGACCCAAAAACAGATAAATGAGAGCAGGAGCTCCATACCGGCGATGTACGGAGAGCACGACAAACAAATTCTATCGAGATTGCAGTTATTCAGAAACGTTGATCTTGATGATCCTTCCTTTGATGCGCTGCTAAGTAAATGTAGCTACCGCGAATTAGAAGACGGCAACTCGCTGTTATCCATCGAAAAAGAAAACCACCACTTATATATTGTGATTAGAGGTCGCTGTGCCGTTCAACTGGGGCATTACGATGATATGCCACTGGCGACAGTCGAGCCGGGTGAATGTGTCGGTGAAATGTCGATCATTGATAGCCGTGTACCATCGGCGTCAGTCGTCGCTTCTGGCTCTACCCTGGTGCTGGAGATTGAACAGGAGGTGTTGTGGCGCATGGTTAGTATCTCGCATGAGGTTGCTCGAAACCTGCTTTACATAATGTCAGAACGAGTGCGCTACAGTAACCTGGTGATTGCCGATAGTCTTGAGCAGCAGCGTAAGTATCAGCATCATGCGACTATTGATGCGCTCACTGGTCTGCACAACCGAGGCTGGATGAATGATGTGTTTGCCAGAGAGATAAAGCGTGCCGAGCGTGAAGACCTGCCTTTGTGCCTGATGATGCTCGATGTTGATAATTTTAAACGCTATAACGATGAATACGGCCACCTTGCGGGTGACCGTGTGCTAATTGCTGTAGGTGAATCTGTGGGTGCACCATTGCGCACCAATGATATGTTCGCGCGTTACGGCGGGGAAGAGTTTTCAGTGCTATTACCCGAAACAAAAATGGAGCAGGCAGTGATTGTCGCAGAGCGTCTGCGCCAGCGTATTGCCAATACCGATCCAGGTATTTTAGATGGCGTACAACTCCCCAAGGTGACCGCCTCAATCGGGCTGGCCGAGTTCAAGCCCGGCTATAGCCTGGATGGTCTGGTTGCAGCTGCAGACGTTGCACTCTACCAAGCAAAGAATAGTGGTCGAAACTGTGTAAAAGTCGCTACCGACGCTTGATATCACGCACCTCAAACTGAGAACATAAGCCATCCATCACTGCGTATGGCTTTAGATCAGTTGTGAATTCGGAAACATCAAAGACAAGAAACACAAAAGTGCATGACCGGCCCTTTATTGGTGTTGGTGTTTTACTATGGCGAGATGGCTGTCTTCTGCTCGGGCAGCGTAATGGAGGTGGCGGCGAGCCAGTATGGCAGTTTCCCGGTGGCCATCTTG
>JAOUPA010000022.1 GCA_029880105.1 Gammaproteobacteria bacterium | reverse complement strand
GGCGCGAACTAATCGTCAAATACTCGGCCAGCTTGAGTCTGTTCTTTACGAGAGAGATCGAGAACAACATGCTATTAACCAGCACGCCATTGTCAGCATTACAGACAGTGATGGCGATATCACCTATGTGAATGATCATTTTTGCCAGATTAGTGGTTACACCAGGGATGAACTGCTGGGTCAGAACCATCGCATTATAAAATCCAGTATCCACAAACCTGAGTTCTATGAAGATATATGGCAAACAATCACCAGTGGCAATGTCTGGCAGGGTGAAATCTGTAATCTTGGAAAAAATGGGAAGTACTACTGGGTTGAATCCACCATCACCCCATTTTTAGACCGTAACGGCATCCCCTATCAGTATGTCTCGATTCGTACGGACATTACAAAAATTAAAGAAAAGGAGCTAACACTCAACGCGATTTTTGAAGGTACTGCCCAGACTACCGGTACTCTTTTTTTTGAACGTGCTGTAGAAGGCCTGGCCAAAGCATTGCATGTTCGAATTGGTTTTATTGCTCAAAGAAATTCCCAGGAAAAACATTTGCTTGACACGCTCGCCTTCTGGGATTCCGACCATATAGCTGAAAATTTTAGTTATCCTGTGGCAAATACACCCTGTGAAAAAGTACTGCGCAACGAAACGGCTATTTACACTGATAACATCACAACACTTTTTGCCAAAGATTTGTGGTTAAAAGAAAACAATATCAAGAGCTATATAGGCATTCCCCTGCTTGACTCAGAGGGCAAGTTGCTAGGCCATATGGGTATTATGGATAGCAGAGCCATCGAAGATGCCAATGAAAAACTGGATTTACTAAATATATTTACTGCAAGAGTAGCCAGCGAAATTGAGCGCTCCAAATCATACGAAAGGCTTCAGTTAAATGAGTCCAAGTACAGGACGCTATCAACTAACATTCCCGGCATGGTTTACCGTGGCCATAAAGACTGGAGTGTTGAATTTATATCGAATAATGAAAAACTCTGTGGTTACAGCAGCGAGGAGTTACAGACTAGTGAAACTAACTGGCTAACCCTGATCCATCCTGACGACAGGCCAAGGGTGACTGAGGAAAGTATTACAATTACTCAAAAACCAGCCACACTGGTACAGCAATATCGTATTGTCCACAAGAATGGTGAGATACGTTGGGTTAGTGATCACAAACAATCACTGTTCATTGATGGTCATTTCTCAGGTGTCGATGGCGTAGTATTTGATATCACCGACCGAATTGTGGTGGAACAGGCACTTGAATTACACAAAGAACGTCTGCGTCGAGGCCAGGTCTTTGCCAACATAGGTACCTGGGACTGGAATATTGAAACCGGAGATCTGTTCTGGTCAGAACGTATTGCTCCCCTATTTGGTTATCCTACTGGCGAACTGGAAACTTCTTATGATAACTTCCTGGAAGCTGTTCATCCTGATGACCGACAGGCTGTTATTGATGCCGTTACTGATTGCATAGAAAAGGACATTCCGTACGATATTGAGCATCGCGTTGTCTGGCCTGATGGTACGGTACGCTGGTTGCATGAAAGAGGTGCAGTAACACGAGATAAAAACAATATACCTGTTCAGATGATCGGCGTAGTACGCGATATTGATGAGAGAAAAAAAGCCGAAGCTGCATTAGCTGAAAGTGAAGAAAAACTGAGGCGTTTCTACGAACACTCCCCCGTTGGTATAGCGCTTAATAAAATGGATGGCTCATTCATTGAGTCTAACCAGTCCTTCCTGGACATCATTGGTTACACAGAAGAAGAATGTCGTAACCTGACATACTGGCAATTAACCCCAGAAGAATATGCCCCTCAGGAAGAACAACAGTTAATTAGTCTTAAAAAAACCGGTCGATACGGCCCTTATGAAAAAGAATATTTCCATAAAGACGGGCATCGTGTACCAGTGCTATTGAATGGCAGTATCATGCACGATAAACATGGAGAACCTCTTATCTGGTCCATCGTACAGGATATTTCCGCACGTAAACAGGTAGAGATATCATTCAAGGAAAGCCAGGAACGTTTTGCGTTTGCTGTCGAAGGGGTCGGTGATGGCATTTGGGACTGGAACATGATCACGAACGAGATGAAATTTTCTCGGCTATATATGGATATGCTTGGTTATACCGAATTCGAGCTTCCCCACCATGCAAATACATGGATTGAGAGTGTCCATCCTGATGACCTGGAACGAATTCAGCAAAATCTACAGGATTATTTAAGTAATAAAACACACAATTACCACGTTGAACTACGCCTGCGCTGTAAGGATCAAAGCTACAAGTGGATACTGTGTCGCGGAGAAGTAGTCAAACGTGATAACGATGGAAATCCTGTTCGCATGATAGGTATTCATAGCGACATCACAGAGCAAAAATTAGCCCGCATAGATTTGGACAGACTAAAAACAACCCTGGACATGACCAAAGACTGTGTCTTCATGTTTGAACCGGAGAATCTCAGGTTCTTTTATGCCAATCAGGGTGCTGTCAACCAGTTTGGTTATAGTGAGACCGAGCTACTCAGTATGACACCAATCGACATTAAGCCTGATTTCGACGAGAAAAGTTTTCGAGAGATGATTAGCCCACTAATTAAAGGCGAACTTGATTCCCTGACTTTTGATACCATTCACAGGCATAAAAATGGCTCAGAGATTCCCGTTGAGATTGCTGTGCAATATATTGCACCAAAAGGTGAAATGGCACGTTTTGTCGCTATTGTTAGAAATATAACAGAGCGAAAATTGATGCAGGAGAAAATGCAACAGCAGAAGAAAATGCTGGATATGCTGCACAAATCAACGACTGACTTTGTTAGCAAGGGAGATTTCCGTGAAACCATGGATGCAATGTTAGATACATTGCTGGAAATTACAGGCAGTGAATATGGCTTTACTGGTGAAGTATTGATTGATGATAAAGGCTGCCCTTACATGAAGACACATGCAATTACTAATATTGCATGGAATACTGAAACCAGGAACCTTTACGACAATGCCAAAGCAAAAGGTTTTGAATTCCATAACTTAGATACCTTATTCGGTCATGTGATGACCACACGTGCGCACGTCATTAGCAATAACCCATCATCAGATCCACGCTCAGGCGGACTACCTAAAGGCCACCCTGTAATGCACTCATTCTATGGCGCCCCAATCTTTTATGGTAATGAAATGGTTGGTATGTATGGTATTGCCAATCGTAAGCAGGGCTATGATGAGTCACTACAGTTATTCCTGCGTCCATTCGATGCCACTTATGGTGTAATGATTAACTCAAAACGTATGACAGAAATGGAGCATCAGAATCGAATTGAATTAATCAGCGCCAAGGAAGAAGCAGAACGTGCAAATCGGGCAAAATCCGAGTTTCTTTCGAGTATGAGCCATGAATTACGCACGCCGATGAATGCGATTCTTGGTTTTGGCCAGTTAATGAACTTTGATGAAAACCTGGACAGTGAACATAAAGATAGCGTCAATGAAATATTAACTGCAGGTCATCACCTACTTGAATTGATTAATGAGGTACTTGATCTGGCCAAAGTTGAATCCGGACAGATTGAGCTTTCCATGGAACCTGTTGCTATATGTCATGTTATCGAAGAATGCATGTCATTGATCGCCCCGCTAGCAATCAAGCATGGTATTGCAGTACACGAGTCCTGCCTGCAGGGTATTGCAGTGCGTGCTGACCATACTCGATTAAAACAGGCAGTAATAAACTTGCTGTCTAACGCCATCAAATATAATCATGATGGTGGCAAAGTCACTATTGATGCAATGCAGATGGGTAACCGAGTTCGCATTCTTGTAAAAGATACCGGCTTAGGTATAGATCCAGAAAGACTTGATGAATTGTTCCAGCCCTTTAATCGACTCGATGCCGAAGGCTCAAATATTGAGGGTACCGGTATTGGCCTTTCGATAACTCAGCGTATCGTTGAAATGATGGGTGGTGAAATTGGCGTACAAACTGAATTGGGTGTAGGTAGCACCTTCTGGATTGAACTCCCTTCTGAGGAGCATATTATAGATGCGCACATAGAATCTGACACAGCCATTAATGTTCAGCACCACGTTCATCATACTAGAACACATACCATCCTCTATATTGAAGATAACCCGGCAAACCTTAAGCTGGTTTCACACATTCTTGGACATCGTCAAAATATTAAACTACTCACAGCCCATACCCCTACGATAGGCATTGAACTGGCACTAACCCGTCAACCAGAACTGATTTTGCTTGATATCAATATGCCCGAAATGAATGGCTACCAGGTACTCAAGATACTTAAATCAAATTCAGTACTCAGCAATGTGCCAGTGGTTGCAGTCACAGCAAATGCAATGGAAAAAGACATTCGCCGTGGCAAACAGGCAGGGTTTCACGACTATATAACCAAACCTATCGACATCACAAATTTCCTGTCCATTATCGATGGCTGCCTACAGAACAATGACAAAGAATAGCTAACGGGCTTCAGTGTCTGTCTCTGGTCTGCATATCGTGGTCCACAAATAAACATGCAAGTTTGCTAATAAACCGTTAGAATACCGATCCCTTCTGAATTCGGCCCCAGTCCACGACGATTATGACCAGCAGAAACCCTCTATTAAGCCTTTAAGTAATACCCCATGAGTTCCGAATATATGTCTACAGATAATGTCACCACTTTTAATCAATTAGATCTTAGTAAGCCGCTGCTTAAAGCACTGGATGAAATAGGATACGAAACACCCTCTCCTATTCAGGCCGAAACGATTCCATTATTGCTGGATGGTAGAGATATTATTGGCCAGGCACAGACCGGTACCGGAAAGACTGCCGCATTTGCACTGCCCCTGTTGTCAAATCTTGATTTAGGACAAAAAGACCCGCAAATCATGGTGTTAGCACCAACACGTGAACTGGCTATCCAAGTGGCAGAGGCCTTTCAGACCTATTCCAAGCATATGAAAGGCTTTCACGTACTGCCCATCTATGGTGGCCAGGATTATCGTGGTCAGATTCGCTCGCTAGAGCGTGGTGTCCACGTAGTGGTCGGTACACCAGGCCGTGTTATGGACCATATGCGCCGTGGCACACTGAAACTCAATAACCTGCGTGCCCTGGTTCTGGATGAAGCCGATGAAATGCTGCGCATGGGCTTTATCGATGATGTGGAATGGATTCTGGAACAAATACCCGCTAAAAGGCAGATTGCGCTGTTCTCGGCAACTATGCCGACACAGATTCGCCGCATTGCGACCAAATACCTGAAAAACCCTGAACAGGTAACGATCAAGAACAAAACAACGACCGTTGCCGCCATTCGCCAGCGCTTCTGGCCGGTTAGTGGTGTGCACAAACTCGATGCCCTGACCCGTATACTCGAAGCAGAAGATTTTGATGCCATGATTATTTTCGTGCGTACTAAAAATGCCACGGTTGAGCTGGCTGAAAAACTCGAGGCGCGTGGTTATGCTGCAGCTGCAATTAATGGTGATGTAGTACAGAAACTGCGTGAGCGCTGTATCGATAACCTGAAAAATCGCAAACTGGATATTCTGGTTGCCACCGATGTCGCCGCTCGTGGTCTTGATGTACCACGCATCAGCCATGTCGTTAACTACGACGTACCACACGACACCGAATCTTATGTCCACCGTATTGGCCGTACCGGTCGCGCAGGTCGCAAAGGTGATGCCATCCTGTTTGTGGCACCACGTGAAAAACGCATGTTGCAGGCCATTGAAAGAGCAACCAATCAGAAAATAACGCTAATGGAACTGCCTTCGACTGAAATGATCAATGACAAACGTATTGAAAATTTCAAACAACGTATCACCGATACCCTGGCGAATGAAGAACTCGGCCTGTTCCCGGAAGTGATCGAACAGTACCAGCAGGAGCACAATGTGCCAGCTATCGAAATTGCAGCAGCACTGGCCAAATTGTTACAGGGCGATACACCGTTATTGCTGCAAAATAAACCACAGGGCAAGTCAAAGGAAAACTGGGATAGAGATGACAGGCCGTCTGACAGGAAACCTGCACGTGGTGAACCGCGTGATCGTGCCGCCAGAAAAGACACGCCGTTAGAAGAAGGCATGGAACGTTACCGTATCGAAGTTGGACACAACCATGAAGTCAAACCCGGTAATATTGTCGGTGCGATTGCCAATGAAGCCGAGATCGACAGTAAACATATTGGTCGCATCAATATTCATGACGACTACAGCCTGGTTGATCTACCCGAGGGCATGCCTAAAGAAATGCTAGACATGTTAAAGAATGTCTGGGTCTCTGGTCAGCAGCTTAAAATATCATTGTTTGAAAAGGGCCAGGAATACAAGAGATCCGAACCCCGTGGTGCCGGCAAAGGCAAACCCAAGCCAAAGAAAAAACCAAAATCAAAAGATAAAAAGCCGGCAAAAAAGAAGGTACGTAAAAACAGACCAAAGCCATAATTTATGGTCAGTGAGTATTTTTGATTTTGATATTACCTGCCTGAAATACTAATGAGTTATTTATGATCGAATAACTCATTAGCAGACTGAACTATTGCGCTGTATTTTGAATATACTCTTTTGGAATTGAAGCCAAATTATAGACATTACCACCCTGCTCTTTGGCAAATAATTCAGCCTTCTCCTTCGTTGCAAATGGCACAGCCTCGGGCGCACCCATACCGCCCATTAACTTACTACCTGTTACATACCACGCCTTACTGGCATCTATCCAGTTATCTTCGCCCGGGTTATCCCAATTGGCATCAGTCATATCATTGACATATATAGCTGCAATATTCCGCGGTTCTTCCGGCGACAAGGTAAATGCAATAGTGTCACGCACCGAGGTAAACCAGAGCGCTTCCGATTTATCGTCGAGAATAATTTGGCCCTTTGGACCTCGATGATAAAGCACCGTCATCAAACAATAATAGCCACTGGCCTCTCGTGTCAGTGTTTGTGGTTTTGGCATTTCGACCTGCGGGGCTTTTTCACAGGCAATCAGAAAAATGAATAGTGTTGGAATAATAAATTTATATATGGTCATACTTTTGGACATTTAGTAATTAGAGTTCGCGGCGTTGAAATTTTGTTAGTGTAAGAGCAAGCGGCACCAGCACCCACAAAAGTAAAATACTGAACAACAGCACTGCACTGATGCCTGCCTTACTGGCAACGCCAGCTATGCCTGCTGCCTGGCCTATACCTTCAAAAAGGCTTAGATTGAGGATTCTATAAGCATCAGTCGGACTGATTATCATCAATAGTGAGAATAGCTGCTGACCAATTACCTGTTTATCATCAACTAGCAAGGCACCGAAGAGCAATAAATCGTATAACACGACAAATATCAGCCAGAGACCAATCGCTGCACCTGCAGCCGTTGCCCTTTCTTTGACCAGTACGCTAACCAGATAACCGAGTGCAATAAAGATAGCACCCAGGATCAGTGAGCTAAACATCATCATTACATAGGCCTGCCAGCCATCAAGGCTGCCACCGGTAACGAGAGTCACGATTAGCATTGAGCCACCATAGCCAGCGAGAATTGCGATAAACAGTATTACTGTATGGCCAATAAATTTACCGATAATGACCTGCCAGCGTGATACTGGGTAGGTAAGCAATAACATCATCGTGCCACGCTCGAATTCCCCAACCAATGCGTCAAAAGATAACATCAGGGCTATCAGTGGAATCAGGTATACACTCAGGCTGGCAAGGCTGATGACACTGATATCAAGTGCACTGGCACGAATAGAACCAGTTGGGGCGGAACCCAGTAGTGTTAAGGCCAGTGCCAGCGTACCCAGCACGATGATAGCGGCGGCAATCCAGCGGTTGCGTAGACCGTCGCGAAGTTCCTTGAGTGCAAGACACCATAGTATCCTCATGGTCGATCACCGTTCATAAAATGGTTATAAACCTCATCCAGTCGAGGTGGTGTAATCTGTATATCCTGTACGACTTCACCAAGTTCCGAGATGCGATGAATCAGCGGCATTTTTTCAGCATTAAAGCAGGTCAATTGCAGACTCTGGTTATTTACCTTGCCGATGCTGACAGACGAACCCAGACGCTCTGCAACTGCACTTGCCTCTCCCGGTGTAACCGCGATATTGAAATGAATCGGTAATGATGCCTGTCGATATAGTTCATCGAGAGAGCCACTGGCAACGATCACACCCTTCTTCATTATAATGAATCGATTCGCCCTGGCCTCTACTTCACTCAGGGCATGCGATGAAATCAGAGAGGTTGCTCCCTGGTTGTGTAATTTATCGATCAGTTCATAGAAGTGATGACGCAATGATGGATCAAGACCAGTAGTAGGCTCATCCAGAAATAGCAATTGAGGCTTGCCCAGCATCGCCTGTGCCAGGCCAAGGCGTTGGCGCATACCTTTTGAATATGTCCCTACCCTTCGACTGGCGGCATTATCAAGCCCTACCAGCTTCAATAATTCTTCGCATGTAACCGGTGGTACATTTTTCAGCCGTGCATAAAATGTCAGCACCTCGCGGCCTGTCATGGCTTCGTAAAAGGCGACGCTCTCAGGAAGATAACCCAGAATTTTGTGTTGGGCAACAGCGGCATTAAATGCAGGATTACCACCAAGTACTTCAACCGTGCCTGAAGTTGGTCGCGTCAGGCCCAGCATGAGTTTCATCAGCGTGGTTTTACCGGCACCATTATGCCCTACCAGTACTACACACTCACCAGCCTGAACATTTAAGCTGACATTCGATACGACGGTTTCACAGCCATACTGTTTTGTAACAGATTGCAGCGAAATTAGGGTTGGCGTATTCGACTCAGCCATTGGTTGCCGCTCCAAGATCAGATGGATAGCCGGGTGGTTCCATCAACGGTGCGCTATCATTGACACCACCGGGGTGGAGCCCTGGAAATTCAGATTGAGCCCATTTAATAATTTGCACAGCAGGGCTATTCATTAATAACTTTGCCAGTGGATGTCGCCAGATAATCTGGTCAACCAGGTCATTCGGCTTATAGGGTTGATCGGCAATTCCATCATTGTCGATATCAAATGTAGTATTGTCACTCCAGTAGTTGCCACGCCCATTCCTTGACCATTCGATATAGCGCGTGCCGACGTATTTCACCTGCGACTGGTTATTGAGAAAGGCATTCGAGTAAATCTCATTGCGTTCAGAGCCCGCTGTAAAGTGAATGCCAATATTACATTCTTCGAAAGAATTATTCATTATCTGGTTATAGTTGGCATTATAGATAAATACACATTTTTCTGAACCACTTACACGATTACCATCAATGATTGAATAGTTGGCAAAATTAAAAAACAGTCCTCGCTCACGATCACCTGATGACTGATTATTTTTAGCCATGATACGATCAGAAAACATTAATGCATAGCCAACATGGTTATTAACTGAAAAATTATTACTAATTTCGCTGTCATGGGTATACATGTAGTGCACCGCAAAACGTAAATCGCTAATGTGATTATTGCGAAATGTATTATGGTTGCTACTGGTAACAAAAATACCGTCACGACCATAACGAATTTTATTATTTTCTACAATCGACCCCGCTGAATTCCACAGGTATACGCCATTGCCACGATCATTCATACGGTGATGCTGGCTGCCGATAATAACATTATTGCTAATTAGTGCTGACTCTGGCCCTTTAAGATAAATACCAATCTGGTTATTTTCCAGATGATTAGATTCAATACGGCTTCGATCTCCCGCATCGGTAACAAAAATACCGCTGTCTTCTTTGACCAGGTTAGTGCCTGAGTTCTGTATATACAGACCACTGATAACAACATCTGGTGCAGAGACAGTAATAACATGGCCCATGGCCTGACCATCAACAACACTATCTCCATTCCCTAGGATCCTGATACTTTTATTGATATCTATCGAACCGAGATATGTGCCTGAACTGAGTATGAGTTCATCACCTTCCTGTGCTGAATTGATAGCAGTCTGTAAAGTATCTTTTCCTGGTATTACCTGCCACTCTGTCGCCAGTACCACGTCAGATGCAAAGCACAGGTAAATAAATAGCCCACTAACCAGTCTGGAAAAAATATCCAGACTGGTTAACGAGCTTTTCAGGTGTCGCTTAAAAGCCAAAGATCAGTTAAGCGGGTTCAACCAGCATACGGCCACGCATTTCCATATGTAGCGCGTGGCAGAACCACTGACAGTAGAACCAGTGAACACCGGCACGATCCGCCGTAAAGGTTACAGATGATGTAGCCTGTGGCCCAATTTCCATTGCAACGCCATAATTGGCCATGGTAAAGCCATGTGCCAGGTCATCAATAGCATCATTGTTACTGATGATAACAGTTACTTCATCGCCCTGTTTTACAGTGAATTTTTCCATGCTGAAATTAGGTGCAACAGAGGTCATATAAACGCGAACCTTCTTACCATCACGAATGATCTTTGAATCTTCAGTTAGTTTGACGCCGTCTTTCTTGGCCTGTGCACTAACATCAGCCCACATAACATCACCCTTCTTCCAGATGGAATTAGGATTAACCACATCAGCACGAACAATGATGCAGTCATGTGGCTCAGCAAAGGTAGGGCCATCGTGCACCAGCTTCTGTTTTTCGCCGCTAATGTCTATTAGCTGCTCATTTTCTGGTTTCAATGGGCCGACGTTTATGTAACGATCCTTGGAGAATTTGTTCAGCGAAACCAGCCACTTGCCATCGGCATCTTTGGTTTCACCCATGGATGTATGGTTATGTCCAGGCTGATAGTGCACATCAAGTTTGTCGAGAATCGGATTAACATCCTTACCGTTATATTTATCGATAGCCTTCTGGATATTCCACTTAACAGCCTGACTATCTAGGAACAGGGTGGTATAGGCATTACCCTTGCCATCAAAGGCGGTATGCAGCGGACCTAAACCTAACTCTGGTTCGGCAACGACGACATCACGTGGCTGAATCTTATCCTTGAACAGATCAGGCAGGCGACGTACATCAATCACTGTTACGGTTGGTGACAGCTTGCCGTTAAAGACAACGTGGATACCATCAGGCGCGGTATTACAACCATGAGGGCTATTAGGTACTGGAATATAACGTGTGTACTTGGAACCTTTGCGACCGTCGAGTACAGGAACACCGTTAATCTTTTTGAAATCCCCGGCTTTTACACCTGCTTCAATAGCCTTGATATCAAATACCACCGCCCAGTCACGTTCATTTGCCATCATACCTGGCAGGGTAACTGCCTCTTCGCTGTTGTAACAGGTAGAGAATGCATACAGGCCCTGATAATCTGCATCACAGTTATCCAGGTTGCCGTCAACCATAACTTGCCAAGCCACCTGCATCTTATCGCCATCAATAGCAGTGAAAATAGCATGATATTTTTCAGGCTCATCAAGCACACTACCATCATTAGGAATAGGTACACGGTGCTCACCGTTGGCGAACACATAACCGGTACGTGGGTATTTCTGGGGGCGTAGCCCATGAATATCCGCCGCATTTGGAATTTCAATGATCTTGTCACACTTCATCACGTCACAGCGAACACGCGCAACACGTGTATTTGCCTTGTCATTCATAAACAGGTAACGACCATCGTAGGTGCCATCAGTAAATGACATATGTGGATGATGCAGGTCACCATTCAACCAGACGCCACCACGACCATTGGAGTCGAGGAATTTTTTTGTTTCAGGTAACAGGCCATCACGCAGGATTTTACGGCTTTCATTAGTAAGCCCCCAACCTGATGCACTGCATCGATTGAATACAGGCACACGCATCAATTCACGCATAGAAGGAATACCCAGAATACGCAGTTCACCGGCCTGTCCACTACTCCAGAAACCGTAGTATTCATCCAGATCGCCTGGAGCTACTTCAGCCCTGTTTTTTGATGCCGCGACTGCAGCTTTGGGTGTCATTCCCGCCAGGCCGGTCAAACCAGCCAGAGCACCGATACCTGCCATTGCAGTTAGTTTTGCCGAACCACCAAGCAGTTCGCGTCGTGTAATGCCTTCATTTTCAGAATTACTATTTTTATTTTCCATCATTCACTCCTCTTTAATTACGCCTGCACGCATGCAGGCTGATTTTTACACCCTGGCTATACATTCTATTCAGGGCCGTCATTACATAAAACAACTATTACCACTTAACTACTTCATTAACTAATTATCTATATTTTTGGCTTCTTTTGCAGCTCTGACTGCAGCTGTACGGCTTGCCTGGCGTTCTTTTTTCAAGTTCGCCTGAACAAGCACGGGACAATCATGCTCATCATAATAGACCACCTGACAGTGCAGGCAGTAAAGGCACTCATTAACATTAATCTCGCCCAGTGGATGAATTGCCTGAACCATGCATTCATTACCGCAGCGCTGACATGGTGTACCACATTCCTTATAGCGTTTTAACCATGAAAACATCCGCATCTTTCCTGGAATCGCCAGGGCGGCACCCATCGGGCATAGATATCGACAATAAAAACGCTCGATAAATAAGCCAGGCAATATCATCAGTAGCGCAAATATGACGTAAGGCCATTCACGAATAAATTTTAAAATGATGACTGTTTTGAATGGCTCGACCTCGGCAAGACGTTCAGCCCATTCAAGTGAGTGCAATGAAAAACCAAATAGGATTAAAAAAATTAAATATTTAAATGTCCATATGCGCTCATGCACAAACCAGGGCACGACAATTTGTTTAACATTAAATGCCTTGGCTATTTTATTAAGCAATTCCTGCAATGCACCAAAAGGACACAGCCATCCACAGTAAGGCCCACGCCCCCAGAATAGCAACGCGGCTGCCACGGAACCCCATAGAATAAATATCAACGGCTCCATCAGGAAGTAACTCCAGTCAAAGCCAGTAACAAGTGCATTAAACATGGCCAGAATGTTGACTACTGATAATTGCGCATTGAAATACCAGCCGATACCAAACAGGGTAAAAATAAGATAACCGATACGAACACGATCAGTAAGTTTAGGACGCTTAACCAGCCAGTCCTGAAAAAAGAAGATAAAGGTAAGGACAGCCAGGGCTATACCAAGAATCACAATTTCAGGAACTTTGAGTTCCCACATTTTTTTCCAGATTGGTTCGCCCTTTTGTGACAAGGCAGATCCTTCATCCTGATCCTGGAATTTTTGTTCTGTGAAAGTTAAGTATTTATCGGGTGTTTTGTAGTTAAGATCAAAGGTCAAAAATACTTTTTTAGTTGGTGCAACATCACGACCTACCAGCAATTCCAGTTTCCAGGTTTCGGCTGCGTTAAAATTTAACTCAGCCGGTGTTCTAAATAAATCGACATCCTTAAGCTCTGGCGCACCTTCTGCTGCGATATCACGTAAACGTTTGTGGTTGCTATCGTGAAAACGAATAGCGGTATCTCCCTGAATAATCTGGAAACGATCAAAAATGCCGCCACGAACATAACCTGAACCTTTAAATGAGTAACGCCCTTCGCCTGCCAGTAAAACTGCCTGTTCACCTGGCTGTATTTTTTTCAACAGATTGCGGTATTCATTTTCACCAAGAAGGCTGCGACCGATACTCGGTACAGAAACCACTGCTGCATATAGCTCAACAAATACCTCATCAGCTTCACCCTCTTCAGGAAAATCACGGGCGATAACTTCATCCGAGGCTTCAAAGGCACGATTGATTTCTCCGAGAGAGATTTTGAGTGACTGGACTGAACCATCTGCAACAAGATCGGCCCAGCTAGAGACCATATTAACCTCAGCATTCACCGAGGCAATTGGCCCAGTTTTCTTCCGCTCTGGTGTGAGGCCTGATAATTTATAGGTTCTGGCGACCTTGATAGCAGTACGCAAAATCGTATCATCCATCACCATCACTGTTACTGTGGCGCCGGTGACAATATCGATTTTATGATCCTGAGTACCACGTACCAGCTTTCCCACATCCAGACCTTCATAGGCCTTGAGAACACCAATAATTCGCTCTTCAGGGATGCCGATCAGGACAATTGGTTCATGATGCTCAACTAACAGTACCTTCTGAATAACACCCTGTAAATCGAGAGCAACAAGCTGATGTATTGGCCTACCCGAATAACCTGTGGTATTCATAAAATCTGAAGTCAGGAAGACAAAACCCAGTTGTTTTCCCTGTTTATAAACAGGGGCCACCAGTGGGTCACCGTCAGGCGCGCCGAGTTTATCTGCTCCCGGAAAAAGTTCATCAGGTGTAATACCATCAAGTAGACGGGGCAGCTCAGAATCCGCATAGGCAACCCCTATCAGTAATGACTGTAGGAGTATGACGATAGAAAAGAATCGCAAGACGACGTGACAATTTAAACGCGGCGAATTGAAACTGGATAATTGAAGCTGTTTGAACCACCCCCTATATCCAGAGAGATAACAGGGATTATTTTGTTCGATTGTAAACTTAAAACTCACGTAACAGCTGCCCTAAATAATACCTGCGTAGTCTGCGACATAATGCCACATGTTACTTGATTTAGGTCAACTACATTAGTGATATAAGAAAATTAAATTATTACTATATACATGTTTTGCAATATTTCATTATCAATAACACCATATTCACTTTTAACCGCAGAGTATAATGAATCAAATAAATCTTCCCTGATGAAATACGACTGTGAATGTTTCAAAAATATTACTGTATATTTTAGCCATCACATTGTCTTGCATACAGACAGGCAATACCATGACCAGTGATTGCAATACAGAGGCTTCATGGCAGCAACAGAGATCTGACCTGATAAAAACCAACCTTACGGGCATTGGGATAATAACAGCCTGGGGCTTAGCCAAGTGGGACTACTTTAGCAACTCACCCAAATCGGCTGATGAAGACTGGTTTCAAAATAATACTGATGAAGGCGGCGCTGACAAGGCAGGTCATATGTATACCAGCTATGTCACCACCCATGGGCTCTCCTATATGTTCGAGACATGGTGCTTCAGAAAAGATGATGCTGCCTTATATGGTGCACTGTCATCGTTAGCAATACTCGGCTATATGGAAATCGGTGATTCCTTCAGTGACTATGGATTTTCCAAAGAGGATTTTATTGCAAATAGCCTGGGTTCACTACTCGGTTACTATTTATATACCAGTCCTGAGCTGGCAGACAAGCTAGACCTGAGATGGGAATACGGACTACATCCCACAGGCAGCGATTTTACTACAGACTACGAAAACTCCAAATATTTATTTGCCCTCAAACTGAATGGCTTTGAGACCTTTCATGACACCTTTCTTAAACACTTTGAATTACAGCTAGGTTATTATGTACACGGCTTTGACAATCAAATTGATACCAAGGAACGCAACCTGTTCTTTGCTATCGGATTAAATCTCACCGATCTGTTTAAAAGGCACTCCTATAGAAAAACTGCGGCTGTTTTGAAATACATTCAAATCCCTGAGACTAATATGGAATTTGAAAGAGACCTGAACAAATAGCTTCAACAATTAATAATTTACCATGTACGTTGAGTACATCCTGTAATCAGTCTAATTACCAGGCTTAGACTGACTCAAAAGTATCATTGGTTTGATATATATCAATACCCATACTGCCCTCGCCGGGTAAAAATCCTGCACTCCCTCTGTTTTATAGAAGACTAACAAGCGATTACGCATCACTGCCAGCATATAAATTTTGAACCTGGATAGACACATCAATACATTTGGGCAGGCGATGTTAAGACGCTATGGTGAACGTGTACATAAAATATCCATCGATGCCAGCTTTACCTGTCCAAATCGTGATGGCAGTTTAGGCATAGGTGGTTGCACGTTCTGCAATAATACCTCCTTTAGTCCTAATGGACGACAACCTGCAGAAATCAACCAGCAAATAGACGCAGGAAAATTTATTATTCGTAAACGTACTGGTGCACGAAAATACATTGCCTACTTTCAGGCCTATACCAATACCTACGCTGAAACTGAATTGCTGCAACAACAATACAACCGTGCCCTTCAACAGGCCGATGTAGTTGGTATTTCTGTAGGCACACGCCCCGACTGTGTGGCTGACTCAGTGCTAAATTTACTGGAAAAATACCAGGACGATGGCTATGAAGTGTGGCTGGAACTGGGACTACAATCAGCATTTGATAAAACACTGGAGCGTGTTAACCGCGGCCACGGTTTTGATGCCTACCGATCAACATTAATACGAGCTCGTCAACGAGGCATACAGGTCTGTACACACCTTATTATTGGCCTACCCGGTGAAAATGAGAAACATTATGCAACAACCCTGGATAGAGTGCTTGAACTCGGTGTCGATGGGCTCAAGCTACATCCATTGCATGTCGTTAAAGGTACGCAACTCGCGAATGAATGGCGACGTGGCAAATACAGGCCACTCGGACTGAACGAATACGCACGCATTGCAGCAGACCTGATCCAGCAAACACCACAGGACGTGATATTTCATCGTCTAACTGCGACTGCTTCTGAAAACATATTACTGGCACCTGCATGGTGTGCGCATAAATGGAAAACTTTAAATCTTATCGCTGAAGAACTTGAGTCTCGCAACCACTTCTATCAGCCGTCTTTAATTATCGACAACCCTGCAGTGTTAATGCAGGCAACAATTTAGCGTAACCAAACCATGAGCAATACAGCCAATTCCATGGAGCTCGTCTGCCCTGCTGGAAATTTACCGTCATTAAAGATTGCTGTTAATAATGGTGCTGATGCAGTTTATATAGGATTCAAGGATGATACCAATGCACGACATTTTGCCGGCCTTAATTTTAATGATCAGCGCGCACAGGAAGGCATTGCCTATGCGCATCAACATGGTAGCAAGGTATTCGTTGCTATCAACACCTATCCACAGCCATCTGGCTGGAAGCGCTGGCAGGATGCAGTCGACCATGCAGCCGAACTGGGAGTGGATGCACTAATCCTCGCCGATATTGGTGTGATGGATTATGCCTCTGAACGCTGGCCAGAACTTCGTCTGCATCTTTCAGTCCAGGGCTCTGCAACCAGTCATGAATCAATTAATTTTTATCACCAGCACTTTGCTATACAACGCGCTGTTGTACCACGTGTACTTTCACTCAAACAGATAAAAAATGTCGCAGAAAATACCCCGGTGCCAATCGAGGTATTCGGATTTGGCAGTCTATGCGTCATGGTCGAAGGCCGCTGCCTGCTTTCCTCGTATGTTACTGGTCAGTCGCCCAATACCTATGGCGCCTGTTCACCAGCAAGTGCAGTGCAATGGAAAGAAACCGATGCCGGTCTGGAAACCCGTCTTAATAATGTACTGATCGACTGTCATGGCAAAAATGAATCAGCGGGATACCCTACACTGTGTAAGGGGCGATTCAATGTCAATCAAAATACCTACCATGCTATAGAAGAGCCTACCAGTTTAAACACCATGGCATTACTGCCTGAGCTACAAAAAGCCGGTGTTGCCGCCATTAAAATAGAAGGTCGTCAGCGTAGTCCTGCCTATATCGATAAAGTTTCAAAAGTATGGCGTCAGGCTATTGATGCCTGTCAGCATGACCCTGAGCATTACCGGCCACACACAGATTGGCTAGCCGCTTTACAGGAAGTATCAGAG
>JAOUPA010000121.1 GCA_029880105.1 Gammaproteobacteria bacterium | reverse complement strand
TGCTGTCTCTGCCACTATCCCTATGCTCTATGTAAATGCGCAATTTGACCTGCCACTGACCGGGTTGTCTATCGGTGGTGATATCAATGTCATCAGTTATTCCGATGCCAGTTACCAGGATCTGCGCCTGCGCTTGCTCTACGAGTTTGGCGTGGTAGGTATCGAGCTAGGCATGAAGACTACGACGCTGGAGCTTAAAGGCCTCGACAAAGTTAATACCGACCTTGAATTCAAGGGCGTGATGGTGGGTGCCTTCCTGCACTTCTAAGGCCTGGCGTATGCATCGCTAAAATAAAAAAGCCCGGCGGGTAACCACCGGGCTTTTTTAATGCGAGAGGCTTAATTGTAAGATCTGTGTATCAGGATTCCAGAAAAATTTTGATGATCTCTTTGGCGGCAAAGCCGACGAAGCCGAAGCCAAGTGCGAAGAAAATGACTGCACTGCCGTATTTGCCGGCTTTGGATTCTTCGGCGAGCTTATAAAGAATAAATAACATATAAAGCACCAGGCCGCCGATGCCGATTATCAGGGAGATTTCTTCGAATTGCTCTACGCTCATTTGTTATTCGGTAAGGCTAGAAAAGTGCGGCAGATTTTAGCCGATAAGCTGGTATTAATAAACTTATGAGTTTTTTTGAATCAGTTAGGTAGAAGACTTGTTGTATTACAGACGAGCCTTTAGCAGGGCCCTGAGTTCCTCATCTGTCACCACGATGGGGTTGGTTTTCATGCTGCTGCCACGAGAATGGGCAATGACGTGATCCAGTCCGGCCTCATCCAGGCCATACTCCGATAGGCGTTGTAGCCTGAGTTGCTGGCACCAGTTGCTGAGAAACTGGCAGAGGGCTGAGTGCGCCTCGGTTTCGCTGCTGAAACTGCGCTGGCAGAGCAGGCTGGCAAGCTGGGCATATTTTTTGAGCGCGGGGTTAAAAGGGTCACGTTCCTGCATGGCTTCAATATTGATTCGTGTCGCCTCGGCAACCAGCGTACCGCAGACCACACCGTGGGGGATAGGGTAAAAAGCGCCAAGTGGTGACGCCAGTCCGTGTACCGAACCGAGCCCGGTCTGCGCCAGGCAGATACCTGAGAGCAGTGAGGCATAAGCCATTTTTTCTCGTGCCTCGCTATCGGCAGCACTGTGGAAAAGTGGCAGCAGTGCATCACGGGCCGCACCCAGGCCGCTCAAGGCCAGCGCATCGGTGAGCGGGTTGGCATTGGTTGAAACATAGGACTCCATCAACTGGGTGAGTGCATCCATGCCGTTGGCGGCGATGATGGATGGTGGACAGGTGGAGAGTAGCGATGGGTCGACAATCGCATATTCGGCTACCAGCCGGTCATCGCGAAATGACTTTTTGAAGCCATCTTTACCCTGAATACTGAGAACGGCATTTTTGGTCGCCTCGCTACCAGTGCCGGCTGTGGTGGGTACGGCGATAAAGGGTACAGCCGGGCCTTCATACTTCAGTTCTGGGCCAACGCCTTCGAGATAATCCATGACCGAATGCTTTACCCTGAGCAGGCCAGCAATGGCCTTGGCGGCATCCAGTGCACTGCCACCGCCAATACCGAGTACGACATCGAAATGGTGACTGGCATATTGTTGTACTGCTTCATCGACTAACTGCGGTGAAGGCTCACCAGACACCACGCACTGCATCCACTCTATTTTGCTGTCTTCAAACTCGGCGATCAGCTGGCTAAACGCCTCAGTGTTTCTGAAGGAATGTGCTCCGGTGACCAGCAGAATTTTGTTACCGTACTGACGACAGATTGAACCTACCCTGGAAAAGCTGCCTCGACCAAATTCGATGCGTGGCAGGCGTGCGATAGTAAATGAATTGAACATGGTGGGCGGGGTTTTTCTCTTTTATTTTTCCGGATAAAGGCCATTATAAGCCACGCCTTCGCGCGGTGATGCCATCCACTCGGCAACACGGTCACGCCAGGCCAGGTAATGCGGTGTCTGTTTGTGTGCAGCGGCATCCTCTCTGCTGACATAGGCTTCATAGAGTATGAAGAGTGCTGGCTCCTCAGCCGATTGCAGCACATCAAATCGGCGGTTGCCCGCTTCCTGTACTGAGGCCTCATGGTTCAGGCGACAGGCCTCGATGAAATCATCAATATGTTCTGCCTTAACGTGAACATAAACAAGCGTGGTGTGCATGCAGGGCTACCTTTAGATTAGAGTTGATACTGTTTTACAGGCGAACACCGATGCCAAAATGGAAACTGGTCTGTGGTTCGTTACCGGGAACCCACAAAAATATTTTCCGGGCACCCAGTACCGGGTAGGTATAGTCACTTTCACCAACTTTGCCTTTTTGAATCTTGCTGACATCGCCGAGTACACTAATTGATAAGCCTTTTTTGTAGGTGGCGGGTTCAAGGTAGCCCTGGTGTTCAATGATAAAACGACCTAGTGGCGAGCTATCGAGCATTGGTTTGTGCGAAGCATTAAGCGGGTAGGCCAGTACCTCGATTTGAGTGGTTGTCTCAAGGTTGCGCGTACTCAGAATGCTGCCACCCCAGATTGCCATTTTGCCTTTGCTATTAGCAGGTTCTGCAATTACGCTCTGTGGCGTCAATGAATTATCAACACCAGTGGTATCAAACTCGGGTGAAGTTGCGCAACCGCTTAGCCATGCAAATAGCAGAACGGTAAACAGGTAAAGTTTATTCATTAAGTAACTCCATCCTTATTAATGGTAGTGATGGTGGGGATAATAAAAGGGATCATACCAGGGGCTGTACCAGGGGTCATGCCACCAGTAGGGATAGCGATCCAGCGGACTGGGTTCGGGATCGGCTTGCCATAAATAAAAGTACTCGGCCTGCACGATGGGGTAATCATAGGGGAACTCACCAACTTTCTGCGTTTCGGTGCGAAGCAGTTTACCGGTGATAGTGATCTTGCGGTCACGGCTGTATACCGTGGGCTCCAGAAACTGGTCAATAACGGCAATAAAGCGCCCCTGGCTTTGCTGGTCCTTCTGGGGTTCACCATAACTATTTAGAGGGAAGGCGAGTACGGTCACCCAGCTGGAATTGGCCTTGTTTTCAGTGCCGAGAATCACACCGCCCCAGCGGATGTTTTTAGAGAGGTGCTCACTGGCAGAATCACGAACCTCGGCCACGCTGGGCGCACCATCCAGTGGCTGCTTTATTTCGGGTGGAATGTGTGAGCTACAGGCTGAAAGTAGTACGGCTAGTGTGAAACAACCTGCGCTGATCATGGATTTAACAGGTTTCATAATTATTAGTGAACCTCATTTAAATAGAGTTTCTTTAGTAATAATAAATCCACGTGATATATATTGCCAGTATAGAAATGTTGTGCCTGGAAATGAAATGGTCAGTCCAGGTCGAAATCCAGTTCCTGTGTCTCTCGTTTCACAGTCTCGATTTCATAATCGGTGTCATAGCGGTTTAGCGTCCATCTAATTTCGCGTAGTAGTTCATCCTTATCAATGTTTTCGGTTTTCAATTTAATGATAAAAGCCATATCCATTTCACTGGAGGCTTCCAGTTTGTAGTGACTGCTTTTATTGGGCGATAACAGTTCCTCTACTTCGAGCCAGCTTGAAATACGTCGCTCAGGCTCCTTGATCAGGGCACGATGAATAAATTCAGCCAGACCAGCAGGTATGTCGGGTACCAACTCTTCAATGACAGGAGGTGCCTTGCCCAGGTGGTTAGCAATGACCTCATCAACCGTGGATGCGGTGAAGGGGGTCTTGCCGGTAAGCATGGCGAAGGCCGTGATACCAAGTGCATAGATATCCACCCGGTGGTCGATGGCCTCATTGAGCAATAACTCCGGTGCCATGTACAACACGGTGCCTTCATAGTGTTCTGATGCATTATCGTTTGTGGTGGCAATACCAAAGTCGGTTAGCTTGGCGTGATCGTGATCATCAAGCACTATATTAGAAAGTTTAATGTCGCGGTGAATAATGCCGCCCGACAAATTGCTGTTGGCGTGTTCCAGTGCCATCGCAATCTGGTAAAGAATGTGGCAGGTCTTTTCACCACTAAAGACACCCTGGTGCTTGAGGTAGTAATTCAGGTCGTAACCTTCCAGTTTTTCCATGACAATAAACTCAGTGGAATAATCGGCGATGGTTTCGATCACGTGCAAAATATTGGGGTGTTTCAGGCGTGCGATAATTTGCGCTTCCCGTTTGAAGCGCTGTTTGAAATCTTCGGAAGTTGCAATTTCATATTTCAACATCTTGATGGCGACTTCGCGGCCTAGTACGGTATCCAGGGCGTTATAGACGATGGACATACCGCCCTCGCCAAGTTGCTCCAGTATTTTGTATTTACCCAGTGTCTGAATATCATCACCGGTAGAAAAGCGGCTTTTCATCAGGTTGGTCATCACTGATGCCAGTTCGGTGTGTTCGGACATCAGTTGCTGGAAATCATCGCGCTCAAGCACAAAGGCCTCGGTGTCGGTCTGTGCAATTACATCGGCCTTACTCGGCCTGCCGGATAATAACGACATTTCTCCAAGTACGGCACCCTTGCCAAGCATTATCTCCTTGCTATCAAGCATGACAGTGACCTTGCCCTGCTTGATTAGTAGCATGTGCAGACCGGGGTTGCCCTTATGAATCAGTGTGTCACCTGCACGAAATTCACTAACGGTCATGCGTCGGGCCATATCTTCTATGATATTGGCGCTGAGATTGAGAAAAATATCCACGCCTGACAGGAAAATCATGGCGTCATCTTGGTCGATATAGTTATCCGTGTTCATGGTTATACTGGATTTGATAGGTAGAGGAAGATCTTGTTTCTATACTAACAGTGGCATGTACCGGAAACAACAGACGGGCTGTTGAAGGCTTGAGGATGTTTTTCAGTTGCGAAATTGAAATACGGCTATTTGCAGCCAATTTCCCTGGCGCGTACTTCTAAGCTGATAACCCGGTCACGGCTCATGGCCTGGTAGTAAACGGCGAACCGGCTGTTGGCCATTTTTTTTGCCAGCAATTCTGAATCGATGATGGCTTCACTGATGTAGTTGCACTCGTTAATTAGTTGCTGGCCTTTGGGCAGGGTGACAGGTGCCTGCGTACTGGCGTGATCCATTACGGGATCTTCACAGCTGCAGTTATAAACACAGCCCTGCAGGGCAAGCACTGACAGACTGATCAGGGAGAGGTTAATTGATATCCTTTTCATGGCCTGATTCTACTCCCAAAATACGCTGATGATCAAAGCTGTTTTGTGGACTGGAGAAGTAGCTGGTAAGGCCAGGTACACTGACTAATTTCAGCTATCGGCGATTAGTTATAAATCCTGGATTTTTCACGACTGGCATCCTTTATGATGTCTATGCCGCCACGAATCACAAGTATTGAGATCAGGGCGCCGATAATGAGGTCGGGGAATCTTGAGCCCAGCAGGTGTACGAGTACACCACCGAGAATGATGCCAATATTGGCAATGACATCGTTTCTGGAAAAAATCCAGCTGGCACGCATGTGTACTTCACCCTCCCTGTGCCTGGAAATAAGTGCAAGACAGATAGTGTTGGCAATCAGTGCCAGTGCACCAATTACCATCATAAGAATTGATTCGGGTTCGCTACCCAGAATCGATCGACGTAGCACATCCAGCAATACCATGACGCCAAGTATAATCTGGAAAATACCACTCAGGCTGGCAGCGTTTATTTTGGCCAGTGCCGAGCGACTAACCGCATAAAGGCCAATACCATAGACGGTGGCATCGGCGAGCATATCCAGAGAATCAGCG
>JAOUPA010000120.1 GCA_029880105.1 Gammaproteobacteria bacterium | reverse complement strand
CATTACCAGCCCTGTCATCTGTGGCGCCATGTATCCTTGCTCCAACCCTGAACTGGTCGCGGCCGTCTCCGAGGCGGGCGGCATCGGCATTGTGCAACCGGTCTCACTCACCTACGTGCACGGTTACGACTTTCGCGATGGTCTCAGGTATATCCGCACACTCACTGACAAACCCGTCGGCATGAATGCGCTCATTGAGCAGTCCAGCAGGCATTACCATCGACGCATGCAGGAGTGGGTGGACATCGCCCTAGAAGAGGACATCCGCTTCTTTGTAACCTCACTGGGCAAACCCAGCTGGGTGGTCGAACGCGTGCACGCAGCTGGCGGTTATGTCTACCATGACACCACCAACCGAAAATTTGCCGGTAAGGCAATAGAGGCGGGCGTCGATGGCCTGATCTGCGTCAACAACCGCGCTGGTGGTCACACCGGCCAGAAAGGCACTGCGGAACTCTACAATGAGCTCGCTGATTTAAACCTGCCACTGGTCTGCGCTGGTGGCATCAGCACGGCAGAAGACTACCGGCAGGCCCTGCAACTCGGTTATGAAGGCGTACAGATGGGCACAGCCTTTATCGCCACGACCGAATGCAGTGCCTCGCAGGCTTACAAACAGGCCATCATCAACGCGCAGGAAAACGATATCATCCTCTCCGAACGCATTACCGGCGTCCCGGTCTCGGTAATCAACACGCCTATCATCCAGCGCATGGGCACCCGGGCCGGGCCACTGGCGCGCTGGCTACTAAAAGGGACAAGAAGCAAATACCTGATGCGCAACCTCTACGCCTTACGCTCAGTCATCAAGCTGAAAAAATCCCTGCACGACCAGACAGGTAAACGTGACATCTGGCAGGCTGGCAAAAGCGTCGCCGGTGTCGATAGCATAAAACCGGCAGCAGAAATTATCAGGCAGCTCACCATGGAAACCTGAGGCCTGGCGCTGCTTTAATTAAAAGAGGCAGGCCTGAGATAACACACCATATTCATCACTATTTTGAATATACCAGACAGAATACATGCTATTATAAGGTAGAGTGCTTCTAAATAATTATGTAACTGATTGATATTTATATATAAATATATTTTTACCCTGATCAACGTGAATAAATATGAATTTCATTTACGTCAGTTGGTATTAACTCAGTCGCGAAAGGATTAGCCATGATTCGACCATTTCTGCTGTTTTTAATCTTAATTGCCTCACCACTGCTGGTTTCGGCTGAAATAGATAAAAAGGTCATCGCCTTCGCCCAGGACACCATGTCAAACGATTTCCGCAAAGCCCAGGTATTTGAAGTACGCGACGCTATTGCGAATTATCCAGAACTGGCCTTTGTTTATTCCGATGCCCAGGGGCAGACCTCATTAATGATTCGTCAGATCGATCAGTTCATACAGCAGAAAGTAGATTTACTGATTATTGGCACTAATGACGAAAATGCCGTCGTTCCGGTTGTGTCGAAAGCATATAAATCGGGTATCCCGATTATTGTTCTGGATCGAGGCATAAAGGGCAGTGATTTCACTACATTTATCAATTCAGACAACATAAGGATAGGGCAGATTGGTGCAGAGCAAATTGCCCAACAAATAAATGGGAAAGGCACGGTACTGCTACTTGAAGGTATTAAGGAAGCGGATGTCACCAAGCATAGATCCATGGGCTTCCTCAATGAGATAGCCAAACACAAAAACATCAAAGTCATCAGACGCACTGGCAATTTCCTCCGTAAAGATGCCATCATAGAAATGGAAAAATTAATTAAAGAAGGCATACATGTAGATGCCATTTTTTCAGAAAGTGACAGCATGTTGAGTGGCGTCAGAATGGTCCTGAAACGCTACAGGATCAACCCTCAATCGATAGTCATGGTCGGTGTCGATTTCACCAGCGAAGCCAAAGAAGCCATTCGCAATGGCAGCCAGACAAGCTCCATATTATTTCCACTAGGTGGCATCAAGGCGGTCGAAACTGCGGTCAATATATTAAATAACCAGCCTGTTATAAAACACATCAACAGCCCGGTCAGGCTAATAACAAAAATTAATGTAGAAGAAACTGCGCCTATTTTCTAAGGGAAATTTATGGAACAGAAATATTGGATGAGTAATTAAACAATATGTGGATAAGTCTATTACAAAAAAAAGCCAGCATTAAAACAAAACTCTCTGTATTGGTAACCACTACTGTTATATTGGTCGTAACTATACTGGGCATTTATTTTGATAATTTTATAAAAGACAGCTATCTTGAAAATGCTCGTACACGCATACATCATGGCTACGAACGCCTTGCCTACAATCTCAGAAATATTGAACATGAACTAAAGGAAGGCGTTGCCTTTGCTCGGTCAGACGAGAAGCTGATAGCTTCAGTCGATCTTATCAACAACTATCAGGACAAGGACTATTACAACACTTACCTGATAGATGAAGAGAAAAAATCAATAGCTCGACAGTTATTGAACAGGGTCAAACTGTCATTCAATGAAGATATTGCAATTTACGATGCTAATGATGAACTCATTGCCTTCGTAACAAAGCACAATGACAGTTACCGACTTGGCTATATATCCTATCAAGATGGTGTGCGTAACCTCTATGGACGCGACGAAGAAAACCGTTATTATGCCGCTAATTCATTTCAGATCCCGAAAAATATTTTAGTTGCGCATAAGAAAGATGAAATTCCCGACAATAACAGTCTGCTAACCTATCAGAACCCGGATAACCGAATAGTGATTAAAGTGCATCAGGATATGTTCAATGGAAATAATGCCACACCAATTGGCCACATTGAAATGTCACGCATTTTGGACCAGGCCTATTTTGAAAATTTCTCCAAAGAAATCGATCTGAACATTCAACATTCTTTTAATCCAATATATGGTAGACAGTCAGCCCTACTAAATAAATTGACTTCTCAGCAGCTCAATATTCAGCAAACAGACCAGAACTACACATCAATCATAAAACAGGATAGCCTTAATGGAGCAATCTACTACATTATCAAGCTGAATAAATCTGCTCTAAATTTATTATTGAACGAAAGCCGGGCACAATTCTTTATATTTTTAATTCTTGTTACAATCACCATAATGACATTGATGCGTTATGTAATTAGTCGCGGTCTGGATCGCCCGTTAACGCAGTTAATGCAGCAGATTCATAAAATAGAGCACCAGAATTACACAACATCCAGCCCCGTATCTACAGGCGACGAACTGGAAGAAATCTCCATTAACATCAATCGGCTTGCCCAGGCCGTACAGGAACGAGAAAAATCACTGGAATCATCCAGAGATGAACTTGAATACCTTTCCAACCACGATGTATTAACCAACCTGCCAAATCGTCGAATTTTTACCCATAGACTCAAACACGCACTCGAACTGGCTGCGCGCAACAACAATCGTCTGGCTGTATTTTTTCTCGACCTCGACCAGTTCAAGTTGGTTAATGACACACTAGGTCATGATGTCGGTGATGAACTCCTGATTCAGGTTTCTAACCGGCTGAACCAGCATGTCAGGTCAGCCGACACACTGGCCCGTATAGGCGGTGATGAATTCAATATCCTGATTGAAAATGCACCTGATACACAGGAACTGGAATATATCCTGGAAAAATACATGTCCCTGTTTAACATGCCTTTCCATTGCTGCGGACACGATATCAATATCTCAGTCAGCATAGGCATCGCTTTGTACCCTGAACACGGTCAGGACAGTGTTACCCTGATCAAACATGCCGACCTCGCCATGTATCACTCCAAGGATGCAGGTCGCAACAACTATTCCTTCTTCTCAACCGACCTGTCGATATATGCAGAAGAACGCGCCCATTTAATACACGCCCTGGAATTAGCCGTAGCACAGTGCAACCAATTCGAACTGCATTACCAACCTAAGATGTTGGCCGGTTCACATAAGATTGTATCAATGGAGGCACTGCTTCGATGGCACAGCCCTGAAATGGGCACTATTTCACCCGACACATTCATTACACTGGCGGAAGAAACAGGCCTAATTACACCTATTGGCCAATGGGTTATCCAGCAGGCCTGTAATGATTTTATTCGCCTGCAGGAAGAAGGTATCCTGTTAGATCACGTCAGTATTAATATCTCAAATATTCAACTGAATAAAAACAATATGCTGACACTGTTTGAAGACGTTATAAAGAGTACAGGTATAAAGCATGAGCAAATAGAACTGGAAATTACCGAGAGCTATATTGCATCTGATGAAGAAAAGGCAGTTAAAACACTAAAGATATTTCATGATATGGGCATCAGGCTCGCCATTGATGATTTTGGCACCGGCTACTCCTCAATGAACTACCTGCAAACCCTGCCTGTTACCCGGCTCAAAATTGATAAAAGCTTTGTCGATAAAATTCCCGGCTCCAGAAGCAGCGCAACCATTATTCGCGCCATCATCGGCCTGGCAAAAAGTTTTAACCTTGCCATTACAGCCGAAGGTGTTGAAAACAGGGAACAGCTCCTGTTTTTAGAAAACGAGGGGTGTGACGAGATTCAGGGCTTCTATTTCTCAAAAGCACTTAGTCTGAACGACTTCAGAACATACTATCATTCAGAATCGGACAGGAAGAAACAGGTAGAACTAGAATACATCTGAGGTATCCAGAGGTTTCACGGCATCACACCTTGTTCAAGGCCTGCAACCAATCACGTATCGCCTGTTCATATGCCGGCTGACTAACAGCATAACCACTATTATGGTCACCGCGTAAAGTATAAAATTGCTTTGGATCACTGGCAGTTTTAAACAACTGCTCACCCAGGGAAAACGGCACTATCTCATCGTCTGGGCTGTGCATGACCAGCAGGGGCGCATTGATACGCGAGATCTTCTCACCGCTATTAAATTGATAACGCATTAACACCAGTCTGGAAAGCACCGGGAATACCAGACGCGAAAAATCCCTGGCCGATGAAAAGGTCGACTCCAGGATCAAACCACGTGCGCGAACCTTCGAGGCCAGGTCGGTCGCAATCGCACCACCCAGAGAACGTCCATGGATCACCACCTGGTTCCCGGCAAAGCCTTTTTCATCGACAAGGTAATGCCACGCGGCCATTGCATCGCGATACAGCCCCTGTTCACTCGGCACACCCTCGCTCTGACCATAACCACGATAATCAATAATAAAAACATTCAAACCAAGGCGGTGGAAAATGGCCAAAGAATCACAACGGTGTGAAATATTGCCAGCATTGCCGTGAAAGAACAGCAACACCTGGTTAGAACCTGTATGGGGCAGGTACCAGCCATGCAGGGCAACACCATCGGCTGCCTTAAAATGAACATCTTCATAGGCCAGCGCCCAGTTAGCCGGCGTATCCTCAAGCTCGGCCATCGGGAAGAAGGTCATATTCGGCTGCTGGAAATACATCCATGCATTAATCATCAACAGGCCGATCAGTAAAGAAAGAAAATAACTAGTCATGCGTCGCTTCATGGGTTTAATCGCGCCAGCCAGCGCGTTTATATATTTAATTGCCTGATCATAACACTATCCACAATTCAGTCATTCCGGGCGCGGAAAATGATGTGTACGGCACAGCCTGCATATAACAAATAATGTGATACCATCAAAACCTCATCAGCACAGGAGGCGCTGACAGTGCAGAGACAGGGAGCACACGGAAACCAGATAGAGAACAACAGTAAATGGACAGCAACGACCGTAAAAAAATGATCCAGCAGGGCTTTGACACCGTCGCCACGGGATACGACCACCCCTCGCTA
>JAOUPA010000119.1 GCA_029880105.1 Gammaproteobacteria bacterium | reverse complement strand
TTAAAGGCAAAGACCGCGATCTCGAATCGAGTATTGCCACCATGACCGGCAAGCTCGCTGACCTCGGTATCGAGATCGAAGAGGCGTCCTGGCTCAACCCCGTACCCAATGTCTACTCGGTACACATTCGTGACAAAGAGTGTGGGCTGATGTTTACCAACGGTAAGGGCGCCAGTCGTAAGGCCTGCCTGGCGAGTGCGCTCGGTGAATATTTTGAACGCCTGAGCTGCAACTATTTTTTTGCTGATTTTTACCTGGGCGAAGACTTTGCCAAAGGCAAGTTTGTGCACTATCCCAATGAGCGCTGGTTCAAGGTCAAAGGCGACGAAATGCCCGAGGGCCTGCTCAATACCGAGTTATGGGATTATTACGACCCCGAGGGTGCGCTCAAACCCCACCAGTTGTACGACATCAATTCGGGTACGGGTGAGCGCGGTATCTGTGCAGTACCTTACGAGCGTCTGCGTGATAGTGAACAGTGCTGGTTCCCGGTGAATGTTATTGGCAATATCTATGTCAGCAATGGCATGTCAGCCGGTAACACGGCCAACGAGGCCCGGGTGCAGGGACTGTCTGAAGTTTTTGAACGCTATGTCAAAAATAAAATAATTGCTGAAGGCATTTGCCTGCCTGAAGTACCGCAGGATGTCGTCAATCGCTTCCCCAAAATACGTGAGGCCATCACCGAGCTCGAAGGTCATGGCTATCACCTGCGCATTGCTGATGCCTCGCTCGGTGGCCAGTTCCCGGTAATGAGTGTAACGCTGATTAATCCGCGCAATGGTTCGGTGTTCGCCTCGTTCGGCGCGCACCCCTGTTTTGAAGTGGCACTGGAACGTACCGTCACCGAGTTATTGCAGGGCCGTGGCCTGGATCAGCTCGATGGTTTCCAGTCACCGAGTTTTGATCTTGATGAGGTCGCCGATCATCACAACCTTGAAACCCACTTTATCGATTCCAGCGGCCTGATTGCCTACGACTTTTTCAAGGCCAAACCAGACTATGAATTTTATGACTGGGATCACGATGCCAACACGCACGACGAGTTTGCCTACCTGAGCAAAATCATCCACGACATGGGTAACGATATTTATATCGCGGATTACGAACACCTCAATGTCTATGCCTGTCGCATCATCGTGCCCGGCATGTCAGATATCTACCCGGTTGATGATCTGATCTGGAACAATAATAATGAGGGTGCACTCTACCGAGAAGAAATCCTGTCACTGAAAAACCTGGACAGGAAACAGTGGCAGGACATACTCGAACGCCTGGAAGAGGGTGGCTATAACGACTTTCAACGTGTCGCCGAATTTATCGGCGTTGCACCCGACCCCGGTACTGCCTGGGCCAGCCTGCGTATCGGTGAACTCAAGGCGATGTTGTGCCTGGCCATGGGTGACCATGAACAGGCGCATGAGTGGGTCGACTGGTGCCTGCAAATCGACCAGCTCGACCAGGTGCGTTCACAACACTACCGTTGTCTACGGGCGTTACTGGAAATTTATCTTGATGAGGTACGCGGCTTTGAGCAGTATGTCGACAGCCTGGCCAAGATGTACGGCAGTGACAATGTCGAAACCGGCATGAAGATTATCAAGGGCAAAGAAATCTTCCACGGCCTGCACAGCCCTGGCCTGAGCCTAGACGGTTTTAATGCACATAAAAAACTGCTCGAGGGTTACGCCAAGCTGCACAAGTTCAAGCAGACAAACTGGAAAGCGGTTTAGCTTAAGGGGTTAGGGATGATCGGCACAAAAATTACCCACAACGCACCGGCCACTGGCATTATCAAGTACTGGATAGGTCGGCTGCTCCTGGCCGTGCTCGGCTGGCAGGTTGGCGGCCAGCTGCCACAGGATAAAAAGTTCATCCTTATCGGCTCACCGCACACCAGCAACTGGGACCTGCCGATCGGTCTCGCGTTTATATACATGTATCGCCTTAAGGCTCGCTGGTTGGGCAAGCACACCCTGTTCAAATGGCCTTATGGGCTCTTTATGCGCGCCCTTGGTGGTATACCGGTCGATCGCAGCCAGTCGCACGGCGTCGTCGGCCAGATCGCCGATGAATTCAGGCGTAGTGAGAAGCTCGTTATTATCCTCGCACCCAGCGGCACACGTACAAAGATGCCGCATTGGAAATCGGGCTTCTATCATATCGCGCAGCAGGCCAATATCCCGGTGGTCTGTGGCTACCTCGACTATAAGAACAAGGTCGCCAACTTCGGCTATACATTCGTGCCCACCGGCAATGTCAAAGAAGATATGGACAGGGTGCGCGAGTACTATAAAGGCATTGAAGGCAAGTACCCGGAAAAGATGACGCCGGTCAGGCTGGTGGAAGAGCAGTAGAGAGAATCATAGTGATCTTAAAACACATCTCTAAAATATCGTAACGTACTTTACATAAAAACAATAAGTTATATTTGGTATAGTGTGAGTTATTTTCCCTTTATTAATGGTGTTTAATTTGCTAGAGTCTGCGCATTGTTTAAAAAAATAAAGTCAAAAATACAGCTGAGAGGGAATTATGGGCTTTAATAATAAAGAATTTAAAATAAGCAGCAGGGGACAATGTCTGTCCATTCTAAGAGGGCTGATTGTATCTGTTTCATTGCTACCATCTGTACTGGTACTTGCAGCGGCCCCCCCGGCACCAACTCCCGATGGTGCTGAATTTCGCTTAAATCAATACACTACCAATGAACAGTCATGGCCTGACGTCAACTACGCGCCTGATGGCTCTTTTGTGGCTACCTGGATCAGCCGATTTCAGGATGGTTCTGGCTATGGTGTCTATGGCCGTTGTTACAATGCCGATGGCACCCTCAAAAGAGATGAATTCCTTATTCCAACCTATATTACGAATGATCAAAGTAAACCGGCGGTGGAAGTGGCGCCAGATGGCAGCTTTGTTGTGGCCTGGCACAGTAATGGCCCGGATGGTAATGGCTGGGGTGTGTTTATGCAGCGCTTTGACAAGAGCTGTAACGCCATTGGTACTGAAACACAGGTTAATACCTATACGAATAGCACCCAGTCAGAACCACGTATTGCTTTTGCCCTTGACGGACACTTTGTCATAGTCTGGCACAGCCACGGACAGGACGGTTCCAGTTATGGTACTTATGGCCAGTTGTTTAATGCCGATGGCACTCCACGGGGTTCTGAGTTTCATGTGAGTACTTCGACAGCAGGTGAACAAACGTGGCCGGATGTGGGTATGGATGCCGAGGGTAACTTTACCGTTACCTGGCGAGATCAGTACGCTGATGGAAGCAGCTGGGGCGTATTTGCCCAGCGCTATGCAGCTGATGGCAGTACAATCGGTGGTCAATTCCGGGTCAATACCTATACCAGTAGTGAACAGCGTGATGTGACTATAGGTATGGCGCCCGATGGTCGTCATGTCATGGTCTGGCACAGTTATTTTCAGGATGGTAATCTCTGGGGTGTATACGGCCAGCTATATAATGCAGATGGCAGCACCAACGGTTCTGAATTCAGGGTAAATTCAACGACCACTGGTCACCAGGTCTGGCCGAACGTGTCCATGGCGGTAGATGGAAGTTTTGTCGTGAGCTGGATGTCAAGCCAGGAAGTATCAGGCTATGGTATCTATGCGAAACGTTATTCGGCTCTTGGTCAGGCACTCACTTCGGATTTCCGGGTCAATACATATACAACCAGCGATCAGAACAATTCGAGTACTAGTGTAGGTACGGATGGCCGTATTCTCATAGCCTGGCACAGTAATGGGCAGGATACCAGCAGCTGGGGTGTGTATGCGCAGCGTTATCTGGGAGCTGGTGGCAGTGTCGACCTGGGCCTGACAGTCAGCAACAATACCGACTTTGCGGCTCCGGCTGGCATAATTAACTACAGCGTGGATGTGAACAATGCTGGCCCCGATACAGCCTGGTACTCGGCATTGACTGCGATATTACCTGCCGGCTTTGGTATTGACTCTTACACTGGCGCTGGCTGGGTTTGTAATCTTGTGGGTCAGGAGCTGACCTGTATCAACCTGGAGCTGGCAAGTGGTGCAACCAGTACACTCAACCTGAACCTGTCAACAGCAGTCGATTCTGGAACAATGGATGTATGGCCTGCGATCACTTTTGACCTGCAATCTTCATTGCTGACAGATGCCAATCAGGGCAATAATCTGGTCTTAACTGATCTATCAATGGTTGATCTGGATAATGATGGTATTGCCAATACGCTGGACAATGATAAAGATGGTGATGGTTATCCAAATTCTAGCGATGCGTTCCCTTATGATGTGACAGAGTGGCTGGATACCGATAACGATGGCATAGGTAACAATGCCGATCCAGATGACGATAATGATGGCGTTATTGACGGTGCAGATGCCTTTCCTCTGGATCCAACTGAGACTATCGATACAGACGGTGATGGCATAGGCAATAATGCTGATCCCAATGATGATAATGATCAACGTGATGACGATACTGATGCCTGTCCTCTAGATCCAAATGAAATATTCGATACCGATGGTGACGGTATCTGTAATAATGCTGATCCGGATGATGATAATGACGGGATTCTTGATGTGGATGAGGTAACCTTTGTTGGTCCCTCAAATACACGCTCAAGTGATTCCAGTGGTATCGGGTCGTTAGACTTCATATTATTGCTATCGATGACAGGCCTGCTTACTGTGCGCCGTGGCCGACGCAAGATATAAGATATAAATCTTCATAAGCATGAAAAAAGGGAACACTCTGTGTTCCCTTTTTTTGTCTGGTCTATATGTTAATGGCGATTCTGTTAAATGAATGCGACACATAAAATAGTACATGGCATAATGGACGACAGAACAATCACTTCATTGCGTTAGCTCACAGTTACTCTTTGATATTTTATGTTACGACTCACCGAACTCAGGTTGCCACTGGGCCATGCTGCTGATGCACTTGAGGCAGCCATTATTCAGTGCCTGCAGATTGCGCCTGCAGATTTGCATGGCTATACCGTGGCCAGGCGTGGTTACGACGCACGTAAGCGTAGCGCGATTGTCACTGTCTATACGCTTGATATCGAGCTCGCTAACGAGGCCGAGGTGTTGCAGCGATTTAGTGACGACCACCATATTAAGCCGACACCGGATACGGAATACAAATTTGTCACGCACGCACCTGCCAATTTAAAACAGCGGCCGCTGATTATCGGTACCGGCCCCTGTGGTTTTATGGCTGGCCTGGTGCTGGCGCAGATGGGCTTCAGGCCAATTATTCTCGAGCGTGGTAAGGAAGTGCGGCAGCGTACCAAAGATACCTGGGGGCTGTGGCGCGAGCATAAGTTAAACCCGGAATCGAATGTGCAGTTTGGTGAGGGCGGTGCCGGTACCTTCTCTGATGGCAAGCTGTACTCACAGATAAAAGACCCCCGCCACCTCGGCGTTAAGGTGTTGTGCGAGTTTGTCAAAGCCGGCGCACCCGAGGAGATTCTTTATATCAGCAAGCCGCATATCGGTACCTTCCGCCTAGTCAGCATGGTCGAAAAGATTCGTGCCGAGATTATTGAGTTGGGTGGTGAGTTCCGATTTTCCAGCCATGTGACAGATATCGATATCGATGATGGCCAGGTGCGCGGTGTTGTGCTGGCCGATGGTGAGCGTATCGCGGCTGACCATATTGTTCTTGCTATCGGTCACAGTGCGCGCGATACCTTCGAGATGTTGCAACAACGTGGTGTCTACCTTGAGGCCAAGCCTTTCTCGATTGGTTTTCGTATCGAGCATCCGCAGTCGATTATCGACCAGTGCCGTTATGGCAAGTTTGCCGGTAACGAG
>JAOUPA010000118.1 GCA_029880105.1 Gammaproteobacteria bacterium | reverse complement strand
ATCTAAAAAATTAGCACTCGCCAGTTACGAGTGCTAGGCGCGAATTATCGACATTAACCTTTATCAGGTCAAGGAATAAGCCACCTACGAGATTTATTGGGGTTTCAGGACGCCATCTTCAAGGGTATTGAGCGGCTCATCCGTTCCGCAATCTGCTAATTTAAAGGGCGCTGCCCCCTTTAATCCACTCCTCGATCGTTATTCAAGCGAATACATACCTATTGAAATCATAATGTTTTTGAGATATGTCAAATAAATAAGATTCTCAGATATTAGAGTGTATTTATTACATGTGTTCATGTATCAGATCAGGAGGAAGGAATCGATGAAAAGCAATTCTCTATTAAGCCTGTTAAAGGCATCCCAGGTATTACTATTACTTACCGTTATGGCCATACCCTCAGCCTCGTGGGCGGCTCTGTACGCCTATATGAGCATTACCGGTGATACACAGGGGGAAATCAAGGGCAGTGTTACCATGGCCGGGCGTGAAGATAGTATGGAAGTCATTAATTTTGGCTATAATGTGAGTACGCCCTACGATCCTGCCTCAGGCGCGCCAACCGGCCAGCGTCAGCATCGACCCATACGGATTTTGAAAGAGATTGATAAAGCCTCACCTCTTCTGTTCCAGGCACTGGTAACAAATGAAAACCTGTCAGAGGTGATAATCAGGTTCTATCAACCATCACAAACTGGGCAACAAGTTCAGTTTTATACGGTTTGGCTTTATAACGCCCGTCTTGTCAGTATCGTACCAAGCTCGGAAGCAGGCACTCAATCTGGCCCACTCGAAGCACTCAGTTTTGTGTTCCAGCATATCGAAATCATCTATGAAGATGGCGGGATAACAGGGGCAGATGACTGGGCAAGCCCCATATGGTAGTTAGAGACGCAAAATAAATACAGGAGTTTAAATGCGCCATTATCTCAGCAATGTTGTTGCATTTGTACTGCTGGCAGGCGCAAGTTTGCTGTCGGTAGATGTCTATGCCGGGCAGTATTTGCTTTTCAAAGGCCTGAATATGACACAAAGTTGCCTGGATGCCTATGTGCAAACACCATCAGGTGGCCTGGTGGCAACCCAATCGTTAATCTTTTCCTGCACGAAAATCGATTACCTTGAGACCGATATTCTGGTTTACGATGAAGATGTCAATACCTGCCAGACCTACGAAGCTTTTGCCTTAACCACCTCAGTCAATATCGAAGATGCATTTATCATGTATACCAGCACCACTGGTACACTGCAAAGCATTGTCGGTGGCATCTACGCCTCAAACGATAATGCTGTTATTGTGTTTGATTCAGCTACCGGTGAAGTGTCCCAAATTGCATCAACCGTATGTAGCTCAGAAGGAGGAACGCCACCACCTCCCCCACCGCCACCGCCAGATAGTGATGGCGATGGTATCGCCGATAGCCTTGATAATTGTGTTAACACGGCCAACCCAGGTCAGGAAGATGCCGATGCGGATGGTGTCGGCAATGTATGCGACAACTGTACCCAGGAACCTAATGCCAGCCAGCTTGATACAGATAGCGATGGCTATGGCAATATCTGTGATGCGGATCTCAACAACGACGTATTTGTTAATTCTCTCGACGTGGGATTATTCAAGCAGGCATTTTTCACCACGGGTGTTTCAGACTCGGATTTCAATGGAGACAGCATTGTTAACTCATTAGACCTTGGTTTTTTGAAAAAAATGCTCTTCCAGGCACCAGGCCCGTAGGGCTTGTAGATTAGAGGTTGCAGAATGAATAAATACCTTTCCACATTACTTGTTGTCTATCTTGCGTTTACCAATGTCGTTTCAGCTGATACAGAGAATATTATTGCTTTCGATAAATCGGAAGCCAAATACAGAGTCGGCGAAATATTCTCACTTGATATTATTGCGACTAATTTGACCATCTCCGAGGGGGGAGGAATCAATCTGGAATATGATGCCTCCATCATTCATGTAGTTGAGGTCAGCATAGATACCGGTGCCTGGAGCCTTGGCAGTCAGATTGGAGACATTGATAATAATGCTGGAATAGTGCGGGATATCTTGTTCAGTAGTTTCAAAGGCGCATTGGGCAATGTAAAAATTGCCAAGGTGCTTTTTCAGGCAATAGGAAAGGGAAAGAGCTCTATTGTAATTACTGAGTCAGCCAAAAATCCATTTGCTAGCAGTGGACAACGTATGACCGTTAACTTCAGTCCTGTGGATATTCATGTTATTCGTGCAAGATGAAGCGGACGAAAATGAGCTACAAATGTAAATTGTTAAAAAGCTACAAGCGATGGCTTTTTCAGCCTGAATACAGTCAATCAGCTAACTCAAAATTATTATTGTGCTGTTAGCACACCATCTTCTAGCGTGTAGATCCTGTTCATCCGTTCTGCAATCTGCAGGTCGTGGGTGACAATGACCAACGCGGTTTTGTAGCTCTGGTTGAGCTGGATAATCAGTTCGATGGCCTGCTCGGCATTTTTACGGTCAAGGTTGCCGGTGGGCTCATCGGCAAGAACGCAATCAGGGTTGTGAATCAGGGCCCTTGCTATCGCGCAGCGCTGGCGTTCGCCACCAGAGAGCTCGCCGGGTTTGTGGTGCAGGCGTTGCGACAGGCCAACTTCGCCGAGGATGGCCTCGGCCTTCTGGCTGGCAGCTTCAGGTTTCATCCCGGCAATGAGCAACGGCATTGCTGCATTTTCCAGCGTGGTAAATTCCGGCAGCAGGTGGTGGAACTGGTAAATAAAACCGAGATGACGATTACGGATGGTGCAGCGGGTCTTTTCACTGTGGCTGGCGATATCATCGCCATTCAGCAGTACCCTGCCCGATGTCGCCTCATCCAGGCCGCCCAGTATATTCAGCAAGGTAGTTTTACCCGAGCCAGATGAACCGATAATCGCCACGGTTTCGCCGTGGTGCAGGTGCAGGTTGATATCAGAGAGTACGTGCAGCGCATCACCACTGCCCTCCTGGTAGGCTTTACCGATATCCACCGCTTCGAGGCTAAACCTATTCATAGCGTAGCGCCTCGGCAGGCAGGGTTTTGGAGGCACGCCACGCGGGATAAATCGTCGCCAGAATCGTGATGAGAAAGGCGGATACGGCATAGGTAATGACTTCATCGGCCCTGACATCGGCAACGACATCGCTGATGTAATAGACGTCGGAGGGCAGGAAGTCGGTATTGAACAGCTGCTCAAAATAACTGACGATTTCGAAGACATTGAGCGCGGTGGGTACGCCTGCAGCGACACCAATCAGCGTGCCGAACAGACCAATAATCGCGCCCTGAATCATAAAGATGGCCATGATACTTCGCGGTGTGATGCCGAGCGCCCTGAGTATGGCGATATCGGACTCCTTGTCATTGACCGACATCATCAGCGTGGAGACGATATTCAGTGCGGCGACCGCAACCACCATCAGCAAGATAATAAACATCACGGTTTTTTCAGTTTTCAGTGCGCGGAAAAAGTTACTGTGCTGCCTGGTCCAATCACGTACCCAGTAATTTTCACCAAAGACCTTGTCCAGCTCTCGGGCAATAATTGGTGCTTCAAAAAGGTCGGTGAGCTTGAGGCGGACACCGTTGACGTTACCGTTGAAACCAAACAGTTTGCCGGCGTCGTCGATGTGCATATACGACATGGCACTGTCGAACTCGTGCATACCGACTTCGAAGACACCGACTACCTTGAAGCGCCTCAGCCGAGGCATAACGCCGACTGCACTGATCATGACCTGCGGGGTAATCAGTGTGACCCGGTCACCCTCATAGACGCCAAGTGAATTGGCCAGTTCGTGACCAATAATAATGCCGTATTCACCTGATTTAAGGTCGCTGAGTTTTCCTGAGACCATCTTGCTGGCAATGCTGGAAACGTTTGTTTCCAGTTCGGGGCGAATTCCACGCACCAGGGAGCCACTAACGCGACGGTCATTAGACATCATGACCTCTTTTTGAATATACGGTGCAGTCCCAACTACCCCCTTTTCCTGCATCGCCTTTTCAGAGACCTCTTCCCAGTTGCTGACATAGCCATCAAAACCGGTGATGGTGGCGTGCGAGGTCATGCTCAGGGTACGGTTACGCAGTTCATTACCGAAGCCGTTCATGACCGAGAGTACGACGATCAAGGAAAATACGCCCAGGGCCACACCGGCAATTGAAATAAACGCAATGAACGAGACAAAATGGTTTTTGCGTTTAGCTCGCGTGTAGCGCAGGCCGATAAAAATTTCTTTGGGTAAAAACATGCGCGGATTTAAGCAGGAATAAGCCAATAATGCTATCCAATCAGGCCGGCTTCAAAACATTTTTGCTGATATCAGGGGGAATTCATTGGCATGACGATGATTTCAACACGGCGGTTGCTTTGTCGCCCTGCCTCGGTTTCATTGCTGGCAGCCGGCTGTGACTCGCCGTAACCAATGGCCTTGATCGTGGCCTGTGCTGCATCAATATATCGAGAAATATAGTCACGTACAGCATTGGCGCGCTGCTGTGATAACTGGAGGTTATAGTCGTCAGAGCCCTTGCTATCGGTATGGCCCGCGACCGTAATTCTTGATTTGGCGTAGCTTTTAATTCGCGTTATGACCTGCTCCAGATTGTTAATCGCAGTGCGCGTTAAGACGGACTGATTGAAACCAAATACCACGCCACTATCCAGCGTCAGGCGCAGTGCTGAACCTATAGCACCGATGGCATCGATATCAGAGCCAGGTGAGCCGCGGCCACAGTGCTGCTTCAGGTCGGTAAGCCTGAGATAGCGGAAACTTTCGTATTCAGCGGTGTAGGCAGCAATGTCAACGTCGGCACGACCACCGCTGATTTCACCAACCATGATCCAGTTTCTGTTATCCGGTGAAATTTCGAGCTGGGTGGGCTCAATAGCGGTACCAACCTCGAACACGTATAAATCGGGTCCTTCGATATCAGTGAGCGCATTATCGTTAAACTTGACCACGAGTACACCACCACAGCCCAGGCTCAGGTAACCGTCACCGGTGCTGTGCTGGTAATCGGGAATCGAAAGTGCCCGCGAGGCATCACGATGTTTTGCCTTTAGCGGTGCTGGATCACCAGCTTCATATCGAATCACTTCGTCAGCAAAGGAGATTTCACCTAGCGGAAACAGGACTTCGCTGCCGTGGCTATCAGAATAGTATGCACTTTCTGTGGCCAGTGACTGGTTACTTAGCAGGTATAAAAAGATCGAGAAAAATAGTGAACGTGGTGTTTTCATAAGATTCATCCGTGAATAATGTTTTGAGGGAACAATAATAGAACAGATGTTTTATCGCTTCCAGAAAAAACTTTACTAGATACGCTGGATCGTCCAGATCAAACCAGTGACCGCGATCAGTGCAGATGCGGGTACGATCACCCTGCTTCGATACCAGTTCTTGTGTCGAAACCAGTAACCAAGCAGCGCAAAGGCTGTCGCGATAATAGCCAACTGCGCCAGCTCAACGCCGACATTAAAGCTGATCAGGGCAATGGCAAAGTCATCATCGGGCATACCAAAATCCGATAACACACCTGCAAAACCAAGGCCATGCAATAGCCCGAAAGCAAAAACCAGTACCAGACGACTCCTGTGCAGGGAATGGGCAAAGATATTTTCGACACCGATATAGGCAATCGATAAGGCAATCAGCGGTTCGACGATATTTGCAGGTAAAGCAATAATGCCATTCATTGACAGACCAAGTGTAATGGTGTGTGCCAGTGTGAACATGGTGACCTGCCAGAGCAGTGGTCTCATATGCAGGCTCAGTAGAAAGATGCCGAGTATAAATAGAAGATGATCGGTACCTTTTGGTACGATATGGGCGAAT